>NZ_JARHYI010000113.1 GCF_029258575.1 Brachyspira sp.
TACTGAAGAGTAATTTTTATATAAATAATTAAACTTTTATTTAAAATTAATTTTAAGTTTTTTGTATTAGCAATAATAATTTGTTTTAATAAATAGATTATAAATTTTGTATATAGCAATAATAAAAACAAGCAGTTTATGACAATTTGTTATAATCGAGTTAGCAATAATAGGAAGTTTTATGACATTACCAGAAATTAAAAGTATAGTATCAAATATTAAAGAACAATCTGAAATATTAAGGGGTTATCTTTGACCCAGATTCAATTTATAAAAGGGTTAAAGAGATAGATGAAATATCTTCCAAAGATGATTTTTGGAATGATAATATAGAAGCACAGAAACTTATGAAGGAAAGAATGCTTCTTCTTGATAAGATAGAACCTGTTGATAATTTAATAAAAAATTCTAATAACATATATGAATTAGTTGAAATGTCTATAGAATCCGACGATTCTGAAATGGAAAAAGAATTAGAGGCTGAATGTTTGGAATTACAGAGGGTTTTTGATGAATTGGAAACTAAAAATTTATTTTCAGGTGAGTTTGACAGTAAAAATGCATATCTCACTTTGAATGCAGGGGCAGGTGGAACAGAAAGCTGTGATTGGGCTTCTATGCTTTCAAGAATGTATGTTAGATTTTGTGAAAGACATGGATTTACCGTTGAAACAACAGATGAGCTTCCCGGAGATGAGGCAGGTATAAAACAGATAAGTTTTTATGTACAGGGACTTTATGCTTATGGGTATTTGCGTTCAGAAATAGGAGTTCATAGACTTGTAAGAATATCTCCTTTTGATGCTAATGCTAAAAGACATACTTCTTTTGTTGCTGTGAGTGTTATGCCTGATATAGATGAAGATATAGAAGTTGAAATTAATCAGGCGGATTTGAGAATAGATACTTACAGAGCTTCAGGAGCTGGAGGACAGCATGTTAATAAAACTTCTTCAGCTATAAGAATCACCCATATACCTACTAATATAGTAGTTCAGTGTCAGGCGGAGAGAAGTCAGCATAATAATAAAGATATGGCTATGAAAATGCTTAAAGCTAAACTTTATCAGCTTGAAAAGGAAAAATTGGATAAGGAAAAACAAAAAATAGCAGGAGATAAAACTGATATAGCTTGGGGCAATCAGATTAGAAGCTATGTTTTCCAGCCTTATCAAATGGTTAAAGATTTAAGAACAGGTTATGAAAGCGGAAATATGAACTCTGTAATGGATGGAAATATTGATGATTTTATATCAGCATATCTTAAACAACAAATAAAAAAATAAATTTAATTTTTTATAAAGTAAAATAATTTTAAATTTATAGTACTTAAAATAAACTTTTTTTTATAATATTATGTTACTTATTGACATTTTTTTTTATAAGTAGTATATTTACATAAACAAATAATAATACGGAGAATATTATGTTAAAAAAGATTATATTAACATCTGTTATGGCTATTGCTTTAGTAATAAGTATACCTACTAAAGCACATGCTGCTTATGGTGATGGTGCCGCAATAGGTGCCGCATTTGTAGGAGGTTTTCCTGCTCATACAGGTTTAGCTTTAACAGGACAATTCAGCGGTGTTCCTTTGATGTTTGGTTTAGGATTTAGAGCAGAATTCAATGATAGTTATCAATATTTTGGTTTAGGCTTTACTATGGATTGGTGGGGTTTAAAAATTCCTCTTCTTCAGGATAATGTAGGAATACATTTCTATTTAGGACCTGGACTTGGAGTAGATGCTACTTTTGGAAGTGAATATTGGAGATTACATGCTGGTTTAAGAGTACCTATAGGATTCTCATTTGTATTTGCTAAGAGTTGGGAAATATTCCTTGAATTAGCACCTACTTTGAATGTATTATCTGCAGGAAGTCATGGTTTCCAATTACTTGGTATATATGTAGGTGATGGCGGCGGTGGCTTTGGCTTGGACGGATTACTTGCCTTTGGAGCTCAGTTAGGTTTTAGATATTGGTTCTAATTTATTAAATTGTAATGAAATTACAAGCCTCGTTATTTTATATCGGGGCTTTTATTTTGTATAAAATATTTTATTGAATTTACGATATTATTTTCTAAATATAGCTATTGGAGTTTTATTATATGAAAAAGACTTCAAAAAATATAAAAAGAGTTATAATTTATAATTTTATTATAATATTTTTTATATGTATTTTTTCATCATCACAGAAATTATATGCAAATTATCCAAACGGCAATACAGCAGGATTTTTTCTTAGATTTAGTTTTCCAAGTGAGATTTCTTTGGGAATGACAGGTAAATTTGACAGCATACCATTTATGTTTTCTGGAGTATTTAATATAGGAATATCTACAAAAGGTTTTGCATGGTTTGGTATAACATCCAGTGCAGACTGGTGGGGATTGAAACATAGAATAGGTGAAGTTGGTAATTCTATAGCTTGGATTTATTTTGGTCCCGGGGTAGAAGTTGATATTCAATTTGGAAATAATTATTGGAATTTAGGATTAGCTTTTAGGCTTCCATTAGGAGTTTCTTTTATAGTTGATAGAGATTGGGAAATATTTTTACAAATTGCTCCCGGACTGAATGTAATAGCTATAGGTAATGAGGGTTTTAGTACTTTTGGCTGGTATCCTAGTAATACTGGCTGGAGTTTTAGCAAGTTCTTTAGATTTTCTGGAGATTTCGGATTTAGATATTGGTTTTAAATAATAAAAAGGGCTATTCTCTTATAGATAGAATAGCCCTTTATTTTTATTATTTTTTATTTGCTTTTCCTGTTATTAAAGGCATATAATCAAAGAATGAATATATGGTTATTATTGTAACAACTAATAAACTGTAATATATTATTTGATCATAAGGAAGAGCTATTTCTGTATATTTTAATATTTTCATTAGAAATATAATTATAACAGCAGCTGCTCTTGATGCAGTTTTCAATTTACCACTGAATTTGGCAGCAACAGCAAATCCTCTAAGTCCTCCCAAAATTCTTATAAACATAGAAAACATATCTCTATAAAGTGAAATTATATACATCCATATAGGCATAGAACCTTCATATAAAAATATTGTAAACATAGTTATATGAAATACTGTATCAGCAAATGGGTCTAGAACTTTTCCTAAATCGCTTACTAAATTTAATTTTCTTGCCATAGCACCGTCTAAAGCATCGGTTATTTCAAGTATTATTAGAAATATTAATGCAAGAATAGCACTTATTATGGAGTTGTAAAAATACAAAAATATAACTAATGGAGATAGTACTATTCTGCTTATACTTAGTAAATTAGGTATTTGCTTTTTCATAAATTACTTCCTTAAAATTATTTATTAAATTTTATTAATTTACTGCTGCAAATTTTCATCTAATCTTAAATCTTCATGCATATCTGTATAAGGATCTTCATCAGTAGTTTTTTTATCATCATCTGCAGTTTTTATATAATAACTTCTGTCACGCATAGCAGCAGAATATATATTATAATCAGCCTCATATATTATACCACTTTCAGGTTTAACATATAATTTATTATCATTATTATCATATACTATTTCATAAGTTTTTTTAGTATTATCTTCCATGTATATTGTAACGGTAGCATCAGGTATTTTAAATAATCTGTTTATATATTTTATTGTATTTTCATCATATACAAATCCAGTTGCTTTTACCAAAGATAAAGCCTCAAAATCTCTATATGCTTTTTCTAAATTAATCTCTTCTTCCACCCCTTCAACAATCCAATTAGTTCTATTTTCTTTTATTATAGTATTTGTATAATCTCTTATATTACTTTCTGTTTTAATTACAGAATCTACATATATAGGTCTATTGAAAATTTGTTTATCTCTTAACATATCAATATTTTTTTTCAATGCTTCTATATATATAAGATCAACACTAAAATATTCATCATTATATTTTACATAGTATCTTTCTTCATCAGGAGTTTTATTTCCCACAAATATTTTATATTCTTTATCACCCTCCCAAACAGTAAATTCACTAGTTGGATTATCAAGTCCGAATGATTCAAGTTCCGAGAGATTTGTTATAGTCATATCAATATTTAAAGTATTAAAGTTTTTTACATTTGCAAATGCTTCTAATTGATCTATTTTATAATCATTAGAAGGTGCTATTACTTTCCAAGTTTCATCTATTTTTTCTACTATTATAGGTTCTTCATCATATTTTAATTCATATTTTGTAACATTTGTTTCATTAAGCTCAAAAAGCTGAGTTCTAGGTTTATTAGCCTCTAATTTTTTACGCTTTTGTTTAGTTGTAAATAGAGCTATAATACTTATTGTCGCCAATACAACAAGCAAAATTATAATTTTTGTAACATTTTTATTCATTTTATTTATCCTATTTTTGTTTTTTAGTATCGTAAATTATTTTCTATTTTCCAGTATAATATTTGCTAAGTATAAGAATATTACTGTAACAGATAAAAAATATATAATATCCCTTAAATCAAGTACGCCTCTTGCTATATTAGCGAAATGATAGTCCCCGCTTATAACTTCTATAAAATTAACAGCTGCTGGAAAAAGCAAAGTTAAATATTTTAAAAACATATTTAATGATATCATAATAGCAAGTCCAACTATTAAAGCTACTATTTGATTTTTTGTTACAGATGAAGCGAATATACCTATAGCACATAATGACATTATAAGAAATACACTTCCTATATAGCCAGCAATTACAGGTCCTATATCTAATCTTCCCAAAAAAGTTAATGTTATAGGGTAGAGTATAGTAGGTATTAATGCAAAAAGCATAAATATTACAGCTGAAAAGTATTTTCCTAATATGATTTCTAATGCAGAAACTGATTGTGTACTTATAAGCTCATAAGAACCGCTTGCAAATTCACTTGACAAAAGTCCCATTGTTATAGGAGGTATTATTAATGATAGTATCAACGGTAAAATACTGAAAAAATCCTGCATATCATTTTGCTGAAGTATAAAGAATCTTGAGAAAAAATATACTCCACTTACTATCAAAAATATTGCTGAAAATATATATGCTATAGGTGAGAAGAAAATATGTCTTAATTCTTTTTTTAATATGACATTCGATTTATTTATAGTATAACTTATTGTATGCACTTACTTATCTCCTTTAGTTAATGTATGGAATACTTCTTCTAAATTTTCTTTTTCTTTCATCATTTCATATATTATCCAATTTGTACTTTTTATGAAATTGTAAATTTTTTCTCTAGGCTCTTCATCATTGGAGTATATCGTAATTTCTTTCAATTCTCCATTATTTACCGCTTTTACATCATAAACATTTTCTATTTTTTTTAGTTTTTCTATTATTTTATCATCATTTGTTTTTATGGATAATTTTATTCTTGTAGATACTTTATTTTCATTTTTGTCATTTAAAGTTAAATGTTTAGGGTCAGCATCGGCAATAACATTACCTTGATTTATGATTATAGCCCTTGAACATGTAGCCTCAACTTCACTTAATATATGTGTTGATATAAGAACTGTTTTTTCTTTGCCAAGTTCTTTTATAAGCTCTCTTATTTCTACTATTTGATTAGGGTCAAGTCCATTAGTAGGCTCATCCAATATAAGTATTTTAGGGTCATGAATTATAGCACCAGCAATTCCTACTCTCTGTTTATAACCTTTTGAAAGCTCACCGATTGATCTTGATATAACATCTTTCAAACTGCATGCATTTACAACATAATGAAGTCTTTCATTCAAACGGCTTCTATCAAGTTCCTGAATTTCAGCCATATAAAGAAGATAATCAAATACGCTCATATCATCATAAAGCGGTGCTGATTCTGGTAAATATCCTATAACCTTTTTAACTTCTCTTTCATTATTTAATATGCTTTTTCCATCGATAATAGCATTTCCACTTGTAGGTGAAAGGTAGCAAGTTAGTATTCTTAATGTAGTTGACTTTCCAGCTCCATTTGGACCTAGTATTCCAACAATTTCACCTGATTTTATTTCAAAACTTACACCTTTCAAAGCATGAAAATCGCCATAATATTTGTTTAATTTTTCTACTGATATCATTTTATTCCTTACCAAAATTTTAATTATAAAAAATCTAAAAATATATAAGTAGAAAAACATTATAATATATATAAAGTAAAAAAACAATTATAAAATAATAAAAGATATATGTTTTAAATGTATTATATTATTTTTTTTGTATATAGGTTATATATTAAATATTATATCAGTTGATGTATATATTATATTGTAAATTATTTTTTGATGATTATAATATTAATATAAAAACAAAGGTATTATTATGGATTTAAATAAATCAAAAATAAATGATATTATTAAAAAGCTTTCAAAAGGATTATATGAAAAAGAGGAAATAATAGGACTGACTCTTTTATGTGCATTGGCTGGAAAGTCTGTATTTTTATATGGTCTTCCAGGTACTGCTAAAAGTTTGATAGTAAGAAGAATTGCTTCAGCTTTTGAAGACTCTAAATATTTCGGACAGCTTATGAATAGATTCACAACTCCTGAAGATGTATTTGGTCCTGTAAGTTTATCGAAATTAAAAGAGGATAAATTTGAAAGACAGACAGAAGGTTATATACCTAAAGCAGATTTTGTATTTTTAGATGAAATTTGGAAAAGCAGTCCTGCAATATTAAATACATTATTAACTATAATCAATGAAAAACTATATAGAAATGGAAGTCATGAAGATAAAGTACCATTAAAGGCATTAGTTGCGGCAAGTAATGAAACACCTCCGAAAGGTCAGGGGCTTGAAGCTATATATGATAGATTTATAATGCGTTTATTTGTGGATACTGCCAAAGATGTGAATAATTTTAAATCTTTAATAGTTGATAAAGATGTTTCTTTTGATGCTGGCTTTAATAAAGGTGAAAAAATATCTACAAAAGATTGGGAAAATTTGAAAAGTATTATAGAAGAGATAAAAGTTCCTGAAAATGTTCTTAATATAATATGCTCCATAAAAAGTGAAATAGAAGAATATAATAAAGGCAATAATGAAAAAATATATATTTCAGATAGAAGATGGAAAAATATTGTATATATATTAAAAGCAGCTGCATATTTTTGTGACAGAGATGAAATATTTCCTGTGGATTGTTTTTTGATTAGTAATTGTATATGGACCATTGAAGAAAATATTTATGAAGTAAAGAAAATAGTTGAACAATCTATTAAAAGTTTCTCTCAAATAAGCAGAGAAGATTTTGAAATATTATCAAATGAAGTTAATATATTAAAAAAGGATATACAATCTGAATGCATAAAAGTAGAAAATATATATGATACTGAAATTATTGAAGATAAAGAATGTTATAAAATACATTTGAAATTTTATAATAACGGTAATGGAAGCGGAGATTGGTATGTTCCTATAGAGAAGATTAATTCTGATAATGAATTTTTTCCTATGAAAGGAAATGGTAATGAAGAGAAAGGTTTTTATTTTAATTTCAATGGAGGAGAAACTTTAAAAATTAAAGTAAATTCATCGTATAATCATAATCTATATATATGCAATGATCATAATGAAAGGGTAAAAGAAATTTCAAAAATATTAACTATAAAAACAAAAAGAGATACTTTCAAAGAAATTACTACAAGAACGAAAGAAAATTATATTAGAAGTTGTGATGAATTAATAGTAAAAATAGATGATGCTGTAAAAAAATCTGAAGAAGATTTAATAAATCAGAAAGAAAAGATAGATTCTCCTTTTGTTTCTGAATATTATAGGAATATAATATTAGAAAACTATAATTATTATATATCTGATTTTAAATCTAAGAAACTTGAAGTTGAACAGGAAAAAAAGAAAGTAGAGCAGTGCAGAACTATAAATAATTATGCATTTGATAATTATGATGATAATATTACTGATAAAAATAATGAGAATGATGTTAATGATGATATTGTAGAAGAAAATAATGCAGATGTTCATTTTGGGATTTGATATATTTTTAGGGAAAAATTATTATGTTTGAAGATATTTTTGATAGTATAAAAAATACAAAAAATATATTTATAGATAAATTTTCTGATAATTTTAATTTTATTAATGATTCTAATGTTAAAAAAGAAATAGACAGTAGAATAGAAAACTTTGAAAATAGTATAAAATCTCATATAGAAGATAATAATCCTTTTGAAAATGCTTATAGAGATTATAGAAAATCTTATAATGATTTTAAATATAATGGTGCTGATGAAAAGTCTATATTAGCCGATATTGAACTTTATAAAAAAATAGATTCAGATGCTGATACTGATTTTTTTATTGAAAAGCTTGAAGAGTTTAAAAATAAACATAGCAAAAAGGTAAAAAATAAGAAAAATAAGTTTAATAAAAAATCATCAAAAAGAAAAAAAGGAAAAGTATCGCATAAAGAAGCTAAAAGAGAAAAGGAAGAATTATATAAAAATGATTTGCAGTCAATTAAAGAATCAAAGAACATTGATAATAATATAAAAGATATTGAAAAAGAAAACTTAGATAGGGATACGGATATAAAGTCTATAAGAAAATCTGTTTTGGATAATTGGAAAAAATCTTTAGATGATAAGTATATTGATTGGGCTTTAAAAGAGATAGATAAATTCAGAAAAGAGTTTTTTAAAAAAATAAAAGAGTTTCTTGATTATTTAAAAAGTATAATGGAGCTTGAAAAAGCTTTAGGAGAGGAAACAGGAAGCTTATTTGATTTAAGTTTAGGAAGTTTATTAAAAAGAGATATTGAATATATAAAACAGCTTTCACGCCTTATAAAAAGTAATGAAAACATAAAAAAATTATGCGATATGTTAGGTAGGTTTTTAAAGGAAGAAGAAAGTTATAGAATAGAAAAAGTTTTAAGGAAGAAAACTTTTCATACAAATGTAAGGGATATTAATTCAGAAGAAGAGATTGTCGGTATAACATATTCAAGGGATATACATAATATACTTCCTCAGGAAAAACTGCTTTTAGCTGATGGAGTTCTTGAAACATTATTCGGAGTGAAATATTTTGAAAACAGGCTTTTAACTTTCAAAAAAGAGGGTTATACTGATTATTCTTATGATGAAATGATAGAATATGATAAAAAAGGTCCTATAATAATATGTGTTGATACAAGCGGATCTATGAGTGGAATACCAGAAACTGTTGCAAAGGCTGTTACATTATATTTGGCTACTCGTGCAATGAAGCAGAAAAGAAATTGTTATCTTATAAATTTCAGTACTCAAATAGAAACCATGGATTTTACATATCCGAATACCATGGATAATTTAATTGAGTTTTTGAGATTGAGTTTTAATGGAGGAACAGATCCTATACCTGCATTGAGGCATTCAATAAAAACTATGAATGATGAAAATTATAAGAAGTCCGATTTGATTTTTATTTCTGATTTTGTATTTTATGGATTTTCCAATGAAGATTATAAATTGGTAAGAGAGCAGAAAAAAAATGAAAATAGATTTTTTTCTCTAATAATAGGAAATACACCCATGTTTAATTTAGGCGAAAGTTTATTTGATTATAATTGGTGCTATGATTTTTTTAGTGGTTCTGTAAAGGAAATTACAGAAAATATGTATTCAAGTATATTTCTTTATTAAGATTAATAAAATAGTAAAAAATATTAAAAAAATTTATTATTTTCTTGACTGTTATTTTATTCATTGTATTATAATTCTATATTTTTAGGCAGTATATGGTTATGAATAATAATGTAGAAGAAATTTTATATAATTGTCAAAAGGCTATAAAATATGAGTTTAAAAATAGAGATTATCTTTTAGAGGCTATAACTCATAGAACTTATGCTAATGAATCCAAAAAGAAAATGAAATATAATCAGAGATTGGAATTTTTGGGGGATTCTGTTCTTTCTCTAATTATTTCAGACTATTTATTCAAAAAATATAATACTAGCAAAGAGGGCTTGCTTTCAAAAGTAAAATCTTCTTTAGTATCTCAAAAAAGTTTAGCCAATATATCAAAAGAACTTAAACTTGGAGATTTTCTTCTTCTTGGACATGGAGAGGAAACTTCGGGTGGACGCTATAGAGATAATATGCTTGAGGATTTATTTGAAGCTATAGTTGGGGCTATATATTTAGATTCTGGTATAGGTAATGCCTCTCAATTTGTGATGAAGGCTTATAATAAAAAGTTAAAAAATTTGGATATTGATAATTTTGATAAGGACTATAAAACTATATTTCAAGAGCTTATACAAAAGAAACATAAAACAAGTCCTATTTATAAATCTTATGAATATCAGGAAATGTTTAAATCTGAAGTTTATGTAAATGATAAAAATTTTGCTTTGGGTATAGGTAAGAGTAAAAAAGAAGCAGAAACGGATGCGGCTAAAAAAGCATTGGAAAAAATAGAAATGGTAAGCAATTCCATAAGAAAAAATAAACAAAGCAAACAGAATAAAAAATATTTATAATTATTAATGAAAATAAAGGAAAATATATGAATAATAAAATTTTAATAGCACCTTCAATACTTACAGCATCATTTTCAAATTTGGAAAGAACTATTAAAGAATTGGAAGATTCTGGAAGCGATTATCTTCATTTGGATATAATGGACGGAGTATTTGTTCCGCAGATTACATTTGGTGCTAAGGTGGTTTCTGATATAAAAAAAATTAGCAGAATTCCACTTGACGCTCATCTTATGATAGTAAATCCAGAAAAGCATATTGATGATTTTGCTAAAGCTGGATGCGATATTATAAGCGTACATTTTGAGGGTAATATTCATATACATAGACTTATTTATCAGATAAAAGCCCATAATATAAAAGCTGGCATTGTTCTTAATCCTCATACTAGAGTAGATGTAATAGAGCCTATTATTGATGATATTGATTATTTACTTTTAATGAGTGTTAATCCAGGATTTGGAGGACAGAAATTCATTGAGTCATCTGTAAAAAAGATAGAAGAGGCTAAAAAGCTTATAGGAAATAGAGATATTATACTTGCAGTTGACGGTGGAGTTAATCTCAATACTTGTAATAGGGTAGTTGAGGCAGGTGCTAATTTCCTTGTAGCTGGAAGTGCTATAGTTGATAGTAATGATAAAAAAGATACAATTAGTAAACTTAAAGGAAATAAATAGTTATATATTTGATAAAATAAAAAGAGTACATATTAAATTAAGTTTTTTAATTATTACTGAATATCATATTGAAAATATTTTTATTAGGTTTTATTATTGTATTAAAAAAATTATATTTTATATAATAATAATATATAAAAGAATCAATTTATATAGAGTATCATTATATTTATATGCTAAATCTACCAAAAATCTTAAATCTTCCACTTTGACTTTTTTCAGTTTTTTGTGCCTTTATTTGCTACTTTGCTTGCAATTTTTGTGTATAAAGAAGAGGTTAGTCTAAATAGAATTATTACTTTAGCAATAATAAAATTAGCTGCATTTATTTATGCAATATCAATATTTAAAAATTCATATAAAAATAGTAAGTAATATTTATTATAAAAAAAGCCTTAAGTCTTTTATAACTTGAGGCTTTATTTTTTATTTAAAATTTATTTTTGTATTTTTTTTCTAAAATATCCTGATAAATCTATAGGAGTATCTTCAAGCCAAGATGACATTATACATTCATATTTACCTTTACTTTTACTTAATTTATATATTTGATATTCAACTCTTTCATTATTTCCGCCTACTATTTCTCTTGATTCTACTAACATTTCATAAATTCCGTCTCCGTCAATATCTTCAAATACATTATCCATCTGTGTAATAACAGAACTTTTCATAGAATTAATTTCTCTATAAAAAACTACATCGGCAATAAATTTTACACTTGAACCATCTATTCTAAACATATACATGTATATATCTTTATCAGTTCCATCATCATTTATAATATAATACTTAATGATTCCAACTTCATTTTGCTTATCATAAAAATTTTCTAAATCTACAGTGGCATTTTTACCGATTTTATCAGATTTATATGAAAACTCTTCATTGTCTTTACTGTATATCAAGATTTTATTGCCCTGAACAGATGATACTAAAGCTATAAATTCATTTTCAGCTTTTGGAAGTACATCTGCAATAACTATAGAATATATTTTATATCCTTTGCTTTGAAGTTCAGCTTTTAATTTTTCTGCCTGTGTATAATCAGCATTATTTATATCATCACTTTTATAATAAACTATTTCTCCATCACTGGAAAGATTAAATAAACTTTTTACATCAATACCATAAAGAGGTATAGATAATATTAATGAAATTATAATTAATAATGTTTTTTTCATATTTTTATCCATTTAATAAGTTTTTATATCAACAAATTCTATTTCAGAATTTACTTTTCCATCAGAGCTTTTATATTTAATAATTTTAGGAAGTGTATAATTTTTTATTTCTTCATATGAAATAGATACATCATATATTTTAGATTTTTTATTGTAATATTCTGCTCTTTCAATTATGTATGTTTTTTTATCTACTGTGTAAGTTACACTATAGTTTACATTTTCCCCTTTTGCCCTTAATGTTATTTCATATTCATTTTTGTTTTCTTCTATACTTTCAAAAGTGAATTTTTTTGATATAGAATTATAATTATCAGCATTTCCCACCAAAGTATAAAATCCTACAGTTTCCAAAGCCCCTTCAAATACAGAAAACATGCCTCTATAAAAACTGTCTACATTTTCAAGTATTAGACTCGGCTTGTATCCCTTTTCAAAAGTAAATCTCAATTTGATATCATTTTTCGTTTTTGTGTAGCTTTTACTAGGTATGGTATCTATTTGCCTTTGAACTATTTTACCCTCTATATATGCCTCAAATTTTTTAGGATACATTGAAGAATATTTTTCTTTCATTTTAGCGTATAAATCCTGAAAATTAGCTCCAGAATCTTGAGAATATGCTGAAATATATAATGTAATTATAATTAATATTATTTTTTTCATACTTCTATTATTCTCGTAATATTTTGAATTAGCAATAATAAAAAATAATTTCATTTTTTCATTTTTTGTATTTATTTATTAATTTTTTATTAACTTATAGGTGTTAGTTTATTATATATTACAATCTTGACTTTAATCTTAAAGTTTGTTATACTTTCAATATAAAAAATAAATATATTTATGGTAAGTATTTATGAGCGAAGAACAAAATGAACAATTGTCAGAAGCAGGTATATATTGTGCAAATTGCCGTTATTGTGTCTTGTTTAGAAAAGCAAGTGGTATAGAGGGTAATCAGTATTTACTTAGAGTAAAATGTGCACAAGAACAATGGCGTAAAAAACTTGGGGAAGAAAAAATGTACAAGTATTTTACAGTAGCTAGAAGAACAGTAGAAAGATGTGATGATTATAAAGAGATGGGAGATTTGAGAAGTTTCCTTAAGTCTTTACGAAAAAGTTTGCCTGTACGTGATGAAGTATATACTATAAAGAAGTAATGGAATTTTAGTGAAAAAAGGTTTTGTTTTTTTAGTTGTACTTGTTTTCTTATTAATTTCATGTGCTTCAGCAATTAAAGTTTCTGTGGAGGAAGAAAATTATCCTAGAATAATAGCTGAAAAAGCATATACAGAATTTGATAATAAAAACTATAAAACTGCTATAGCATATTATCAGTATATAATAGACCATTTTGATAGGGATAATTATACTAAAGATGTTGCTTGGGCTTATTATGAAATAGGTTTTTGTTATTATTATCAAAGTAAGTATGAAGAAGCTTTAAAATATTTTAATATAGTTGTAAATAGTTTTACCGTTTTGCCTCCAAGAATTTTAGCTCAAAAAGTTATGCAGGACATTTATGAGAAAAAACCTAAATTGAAACCTGTTGAAATTATAGAGGAAGAAGTAGATACTGTAGAAACTACTGAAGAAAATATAGATTCATGAAAAAAGAACATAATATTACCACTAGTATCATATTAAGTTTTCTTATACTTAGTATCTTTAGTATGTCTATTATAATTTTAATATATGTTTTATATACTAGAGGGGAAGGTAAAAATTATTCTCTGATTACATATGTTTTATATAGTTTATTAATTTATAAAAGCTATATACCATATATAATATCTTTAAGTGTTTATTTTTCTTTTTTTAGAGCCAAATATTTGCATCAGAAAAGTATTTCCAAAGTTATAGCCGTTCCTATAGCCACGATTGTAGTTTTAGTGTGTTTTTATACATTATATGATTACTATTTTACAGATTTCTTCATTTCTACTCTTAGAGAACATAGTAATGCAAGAGATACTAAAGTATATTATGAATATGAATTGCAATTAAAAAATAAAGCTTATGAATTGGCAAGAGAAGAATTGGCAGTAGGAAATTTAGATAAAGCATATAGTTTTGCAGAAGAGGCTTTATTCTATGATAAAAATGATGGTAATACTTTACTTCTTATAAAAACTATACAGGAAGAAAAGAAAAAAATATATGATAGAAAGCATAAGGAAGAGATAGATAATATCAATAAATTAGTTAGTCTTGGTACTAGGGAATTCAGTTTATCTAATTATAATAAGGCAAATAAATATTTTACGGATGTGCTAAAATTAGATAATAATAATCCTTTGGCATTATATTATATAAATAGAATTAGCATTGCAAGAAATGAAAAGCCTATATATTATGGAAATACCACCAAAGATATATCTATATATACTAGATTATCAGATACAATAAAAATGTATGAAAATGGTAATTTATGGAATGCTTATAATAGTATTTCTAAGATTTATTTAGAAGCACATGAAATTCCTGAAGTTAATAACTATTATTCTATAATAAGAGATGCTGTAAGTAGATATGATTTCTTTATTAAAGAGGCTCAAGAGGTAAAGGAGGCATACCTTAATAATACTGATTTATTAAGATATTCTTTTGATTTTAATCATAATGGAATTAATTTAATGCTTGGAAAAAATGTTTTATTATCATCTTCAAGCAGTGCTATGTTTAAAAATAATTTGTACATATTTGATATTTCTTTAATGGAATTAGATGATGAATTGAAAGTTGTAAGATGCGATAATTACCTTTATGGAAAATTGGCTGATGTTTTTAAAGCAACTAACAATATGAAAAATATCATATTAAAAGCGTATTTTGATACTAATAAAAATGAATATAATTATAATGATTCTTATAGTAAAGTCATTCCTATAAATATATCATATAGTACAATAAATACCATAAAAAATTATAGTTTCTTGAATTTTAAATATATAAGTTTCTCTGATTTATTTACTTTAAGAAAAGAGATAACAAAATTTGGATATTCAGATGAAGAGATTACTATGGAGCTTTTAATAAAGAATATAGAACCAATAACATATTTATTATTATTCTTGATAATAGCTTATTATTCATTTAGATTCAGACTTTCTATGGCTACAGAAAAATTCCGTTTTTACAATAGGGTTACAGGTATTTTGGGAACATTATTATTTTCTTTAGTTTATAGAGTATTGATAAATTATATTGCTATATTGATTATATTGATTTCGCATATTACTATAGGCGTTATTCTTATAGTAATTTTAGCAGCATTTTTCATATTATTTGTAATATTCCAAATGGCTAGAATACCTAGAGATGTTAGATAATTTATATTCAAAAAGAGATGTAATAAAGTATTTAAAAGACAGATCTATATTTCCAAATAAAAATAGAGGACAGAATTTTTTATGTGATAGAAACATTGCATATAATATTGCCAATATAATTCCAAGTGATTTATCAAGGGGGGAATATGCTTTGGAAATAGGAGGTGGTCTTGGTGCTTTGAGTAATATGCTTTATTCTATATACAATGAAAATCTTACAATAGTAGAATATGATAATGCTTTATATAATCATTTAATAGAAAAATTTAATAATATTAATATAATTCATAAAGATATATTAACAGTTGATATATGCAGTTCAAGCAATAAATATGATATTTATGGCAATATACCTTATAATATAGCAAGCCCTATAATGGAATGGCTTTTAGAAAAATCTTATGATAAATGGAATTACGCTGTATTTATGGTTCAAAGTGATTTTGCACAAAGATTAATTGCAAAGGAAAATACAGAGAATTATTCCTCATTAACCCTATTTACTAATTTTATGTCATCTATCAAATTGGAATATAATGTTTCAAAAGATGTATTTTATCCAGTACCTAAAGTTACTTCTTCTATAATCAGCATTATACCAAAAAAAGTTGATGTTAATATTATAGAAGTATTTAAATCTGTTGCAAAGACTTTATTTCATAATAGAAGGAAAACTATAAAAAATAATTTCATTAATTCTCCTTATTTAAATATAAATAAAGAAAATATTGATGAAATATTAAGAAAATCTAATATAGATGATAGCATAAGAGGAGAAACTTTACATATAGATAAAGTAATAGAACTTTCTAATATAGTATCAGAATATATTTAATTATTAGTATTAGATTCTATAATTCTAACAGATTTAATTATATCATTTATAGTTTTATCATCTTTTTTACTATTAGCATTATACATACACATTACTTGGAGTATACTGTTATCATGTATCATTATAAGAGATTTATGATATGTTTTATTAGGACCGTAGTAGAAACTGCTTAAAACTTCATATGAATTTGGTATATTTTCAGGCATTTCTTCTGATAATACTCTAAATTCTTTTATAGCATAATGATTTCTCAAACCGTCTATAACATTATTTTTTGCTTTTTCTAAACTAATTATACCACTGTAAACAGGTTTATATTTAGTGTATACAACGGTATATATTCCAGTATGCCTTTTTACACCATATGATTCATGGAATGCTATTGTATCATCAACTGAAACTGTACCATCTAAGAAGCCTGCTGTGAAGTCTTCTGGTATATCGATGGCTATATCTGAGAGATTTATAGTCTTATTTTTTTGTGTACATGAGATTAATGATAATATTATAATTAGGATTAATAATTTTGCTGATATTTTATTCATGAGGGTATTATATATTATAATGTATATTTTTAAAGTAAAAAAATACCATATATCCATTTTTTTTTATAAAAATAAATATTTTTTTTAATTATTTTTTATATTTAAATATATAATATGCTTTATATTAATTTTAATAATCATAGATAATTTTTTAAAAGGATAGATAAAAATAAATGAGAAAAACAAAAATAATAGCAACTTTAGGACCAAGATGGTCAAGCGAAGATATGGTAAAAAAGATTATATCAAATGGGGCAGATGTATGCCGATTGAACTTTTCTTTCGGAACTTATGATGAACATTTAGAGAGAATAAATATAATAAGAAATGTCTCAAATGATTTGAAAAAACCTGTGGCTATACTTGCCGATTTACAGGGTCCTAAAATAAGAATAGGTAAATTAAAAGATTCCATACCAGTAAAAGAAGGAGATATAGTAAAATTAAGTGGATACAAAGAAACCAATGATGAAAGTATTATTCCTACAACTCACTCTAATATAGCACATGATGTAAAGACTGGTTCTATGCTTTTAATAGCCGACGGTACAATACAATTAATAGTAGAATCAAGTGATGAAACTTCCAAATTAGTTGTATGTAAAGTTATAACAGGGGGTACTATATTAAGCGGAAAGGGTATCAATTTACCAGGTGCTCATGTTACTACAGAAGTTCTTACAGAAAAAGATGTAAGCGATGCTTTATTTGCCTCAAAAAATGGAGCTAATTATTTGGGAATGAGTTTTGTTAGACGGGCAGAAGATGTTATAAGATTAAGAAAGATATTAGATGATAATAATTTTCAAAATGTCGGTATTGTATCAAAAATAGAAAATACAGAATCTCTTGAAAATTTAGAGGATATAATAAAGCATTCTGACGGTGTAATGGTGGCAAGAGGAGATTTGGGTGTAGAAATACCTTTCGGAGAAGTTCCTGTTTGGCAGAAAAAAATATTAAAAATGGCTAATGATATGGGAAAAATTACTATTATAGCTACTCAAATGCTTGAAAGTATGACAAAAAGCCCTGTGCCTTCAAGAGCTGAAGCTAGCGATGTCGCTAATGCTGTTTTAGATGGTACAGATGTGGTTATGATGTCTGCTGAAACTGCTTCTGGTGATTATCCTATAGAGTCTGTTAAGGCTATGGTTTCAATAGTAGAGGCTGCTGAAAAATCTGTTTCAAAATCCACACATGATAATTTATCATATTTTAATATGGGTGTTAATAATGCTTTATCTGACAGTGCTTCATATTTATCATATTGTTTGGACAATAAAGTAATAATTGCACTTTCAAGATCAGGTTATACTGTTAAGAATTTATCTAAAAAAAGACCTAAAACTACTATAGTTTTTATGTCTTCTGATGCTGATTTATGCAATAGACTTTCTATATGTCATAATGTTTATACTATATTGATGCCTGAAGATTTGAATTTCAGTGCTGGTATTAGTCATGGAGGTCAGATTGATATATTAGAAGATACATTGGTTAAGCATAATTTGGCGGATCATGGAGATACTGCTATACTTGTCAGCGGAAGTAAATGGCAGGGAAGATGGCAGGAAAATAGCGTTCGTATAGTCGTTATACACTAATTTGTATATTATATTATTTTGGGATTACTATTAATTTAGTAATCCTTTTTTATTTAAAATTTATTATTATAAATTTATTGCTAAAAAAGTTGTATAAAATCTATTAATTTATAAAATTACTGCTTGAAGTAATATTATAAATAGTGTATAATATTTCAATTAATAAAACTTACGGAGTTTCTAATATGCATAATGAAAAGAGAGAAAAATTATCTAATAGAATTGGATTTCTGCTTGTATCAGCTGGCTGTGCTATAGGACTTGGCAATATATGGAGATTTCCTTACATAACAGGAAAATATGGCGGAGCTCTTTTTGTTCTTATTTATTTAATATGTTTAGCTGTTGTAGGTCTTCCAATACTTATAATGGAATTTAGTATAGGACGTGCTGGACAGAGAGATATAGCAGGTTCTTATAAAGTTTTAGAAAAAAAAGGTTATAAATGGCATGTAATAGGTTATATTCAAATGCTTGGATGTTTGATACTTATGATGTTTTATACTAGTGTGGCAGGATGGACTATTACATATACATACTATATGGCTTCTGGAGCTACCTTTGGACTTACTCCAGATGGTATTGGAGAGTTTTTTGGTAATATGCTTTCTAATCCTTATATAATGATTGTTAGTTTATTTATAGCGGTATTTTTAGGTTCTTTGATATGTTTTAATGGACTTCAGAAGGGAGTTGAAAAATCATCTAAAATTATGATGTCATTATTATTTATTATAGTAATAATACTTATAATTAGATCCGTTACATTAAATGATGCAATTGAAGGTATAAAATTCTATTTGATTCCTGATTTATCAAAGATAATAGAAGGAGGAATAGGATATTTCTTTGAAATTATTTATGCTGCTTTAGGACAGGCATTTTTTACATTGGGTATTGGAATAGGAAGTATGACTATATTCGGAAGTTATATAGGAAAAGAAAAATCTATAACTAATGAATCTATTATAATAGTTATACTTGACACTTCAATAGCTTTTCTTTCAGGACTTGTAATATTTCCTGCATGTTTTGCCTTTGGAGTAAATCCTGGTGAAGGTCCTGGTTTAGCATTTGTAACATTACCTAATATATTTAATTCTATGCCTCTTCCTAGAATATGGGGGACATTATTCTTCCTATTTTTATCCATGGCGGCATTAACTACTGTTGTTACAGTTTTTGAGAATTTGATTGCATTTACTATGTCCGAGTTCAAAATTAAAAGAAAAAAAGCTGCTGTAATAGTAGGGGTAACAGTATTTTTATGCTCTCTTCCTACTGCTTTAGGTTTTAATATTTTATCTTTTATACAGCCTATGGGGGAGAATACTAACTTTTTAGATTTATTTGATTTTATAGTGAGTTATAATTTAGTTGAGCTTGGAGGTATATATATAATAATATTCTGTGTATCAAAATATGGCTGGGGTTGGGATAATTTTATACTTGAAATAGATTCAGGTTCTGGAGTAAAATTTCCTAGATCATCAAGGTTTTATGTAACTTATATACTACCTTTGATATTATTTGTTATGTTTATAATAAATTATATTCATAAATTTTTTATTAATTAATATACTATAATTTTGTTGTATAAAAAATAAATAATTACAGAAATTATCAGTTATTATGCTGAATGATTTCTGTAGTTATCATTTTAAGGAGTTTTAAAATATGACTAATGAAGAGATGTTTGAAAAGATAGAAAATAGATTCAATTCTCAGGATTTTTTATCTTTTGTGGGTATGAAGCTTGAACATATAGAAAAGGGTAAAGTTATTATATCATGTGAGAATAAAAAAGAATTTTCTCAGTATATGGGATATATGCATGGAGGAATGGTTACATCTATAGCGGATACTGCAGGAGGACATGCCGCTGCTACTATGCTTGAAAAAGGATATAAAACTGTAACTTCAGAACTTAAAATACATTTTTTTAAACCTGTTGTATGTAAAAAAGTATTTGCAGTTGGAGAGGTTATAAGTGCTGGTAAAAGATTGATAGTAGTAGAGTCTGTTATAAAAGATGAAGAGGATAATATGCTTGCAAAGATGATAGCTACTATGTTTGTAATAGAGCCTTCTTAAATTATAAATTTATATTTGAGTTTTGTTTTATGGTAAAATCAAAAAATATAGAATTATTACAGCCATCTATTAAAAAGGTTAAACATTATTTAAAAGAATGGTGTGAGCTTGATTTTGGAAAATATGATTATCATAAAAAAGCTTTAAATAAATTTTATAGACCAATATATAAAATTTTTGAAGTTGCTAAACATATAAAAGATTAAATGATAATAAACTTTCTATAGATGAAATATTAAATATTGATGATATAACTTTAGTAGATTATATAAAAAAGTAGAAATAATGAATAAAGATAATGAGAAAAAGAAATAAATTTTTATTTATTTGCCACTAATATTGTTATCATGATAAACTCAATATATGATAAATATGTTGATTATGTATTTAGATATTTTGAAAAAAAGATAAGTTTTATAATTTTCAAAATTGTGATTTAAAAGAATATTGTATATTTAAAAATATAATTACACAATTTATAAAATTTTATAAATTAGATAATTATACTTTTTAAGAAATAGATATGTATTTATGCTAATTAAGAAAGAAAAGAAAATATTTTATGAAGCATAATTTTTACATTTTTTAATATTTTTGTATTATTTTATATATAAATTTTAGCTTGGTTATATAAGAAAGGAGATTAAATATGATAATAGGTTTTATAGGTGCTGGTGCTATGGGAGGAGCTTTAATAGAAGGTTTTATAAAATCTGGAATAGAATACAGCAATATCATAGCAAGCGTAAAAACAATTGAAAAAAAAGATTATCTTGAAAAGAATCTTGGAATAAAAGTTTATACTGATAATAGAAAAGTAGCGAAGGAAGCAGATATTTTATTTTTGGCAGTTAAACCTTATATGATAGCTACTGTTGCTGCAGAAATCTCATCATCTATTAAAGTAGGTGCTACTATCATTAGTGTTGCAGCTTCTGTATCAAAAAAGGATTTGTCTAGATATTTTAGCGGAAGCAGAATAGTGAGAATAATGCCTAATACTCCAGTAAAAACTTGTAATGGTTTTACATCTGTTGTTGAAACTGAGAATAAAGTTGTAGAAAATGGCGTTGTTGAGTTATTGAAACGTGTTGGAATGGTTAAAGTGATTAAAGAGGAAGAAATACATGCATATAATGCTATGGCTGGTTGTTCTCCTGCATTTATGTATATACTTATAGAGGCGATGAGCGATGCTGGTGTTGTAATGGGTATAGATAGGAAAACATCTATAGAAATGGCTTCTCAAGTTTTCAAAGGTTCTGGAGCTATGGTATTGGAAGCTGGAAAGCATCCTGCTCAGTTAAAGGACGGGGTATGTACTCCTGGAGGGCTTACTATTAAAGGTGTTGAAGTTTTAGAGGGAAAATCTCTTAGAAGTGGGCTTATAGAGAGTATTATTGCTAGCTATAATAAATCTATAGAAAGTGAAAAAAAGTAAAATTTGTTATATAATTTCATAGTTTATAATAATTTTTAATTATGCATAATAAAAAATATTGTAATCTAAATAAAAAATTTGATTTGACTTTTTTAATTCAATTATTATAATAAAAGTATAAGATATATGGAGAAAGGTATGCCTAAAAAAACAATTTTAGTTTTAGATGATGAAAAAAGCATTAGAACTCTTTTCGAAGAAGAGTTTAAAGATGAGGGATATGATGTAGTATCCACAGATAGTGGCGAAGAAGCCTTAGAAATGCTTGATAAAGGTACTCCTCACATTGATTTGATAACATTAGATATAAAAATGCCAAAAATGGATGGTTTAGATTTTTTAGCTAAGGTTAGAGAAAATCATAGAGAGTTGCCTATTATAATTTGTACAGCGTATAATAATTATAGACATGAATTCTCTGTTTGGAATGCTGATGGATATATATTGAAATCTGGAAATCTTACAGAGATTAAAGATAAGATAAAAAGACTTATAGGTTAAATATTTTATGCCCCATATTCGTAAAGATCCTGTTACCAAGCAGTCGGTAATAATTTCATCTGAGAGAGTAGGACGGTCTAGCGATTATGTGAATTCGGATAAAAAACATATTATCAATACGGAGCTTAGCTGTCCTTTTTGCAGAGGGCATGAAATGAAAACTCCAGATGCTGTTTATACAGTTTATCCCGATAAAGATGAAATTTGGCAGGTTAGAATAGTACCTAATAAATATCCTATAATATCTGAAACTAATGAAAATGAATTGCCTAAAGAAAATAGTTTTTTTTATTCCAGCAGTTCTAAAGGGTTTCATGATGTTGTTATAGAAAATCCTAATCATTATTTCAATTTTTATAATTCTAAAACAGAAGATTTTTTTTATATTTTTAAAGCTGTGATAATGAGGCTTAAGGATTTAGCTAAAGATAAAGATATGCTATATAGTCTTTATTTTAAAAATTTTGGTCCTGAAGCAGGAGCTAGTCTTTATCATTCGCATTCGCAAATTATAACAACTCCTTTTATACCTATTCAAATGATGGATGAAATTAATGGTGCTTTGGAATATCATATAGAAAATGGAAGATGTGTATATTGCGATATGATAAAAGAAGAAAAATTATTGAATGAAAGGGTTGTATGTGAAAATAGTAGTTTTATAGCTATTTCTCCATTTGCTTCAAAGTCTCCGTATCAAATATATATTATGCCTAAAGAACATTCTGACAGTATTATATATCTTTCAGGTGAAAATATTTTGGACTTTTCTAATATACTGAAAAATATATTTGACAGATTATATAAACTTCTTGGAGAGGTTGGATTTAATTATGTGCTTCATACAATTTCTCCTGTACTTGAAAATAAATATGAACATTCCAATCATTGGTTTTTAGATATAATGCCAAAAATGAGTAAATTAGCAGGTTATGAACTTGGAAGTGGAGTTTTTATTAATTCTATAACACCTGAATATGCAACCGAACAGTTAAAAAAGATATTATAATAATACTATATGATCTCTTGTAATAACTGCATCATAATTTTTATATCCCAATATTTTTAATATATGATCAGAGTGATGACCTATTATTTTGGATACATCATCAGAATTATAATTAATAATACCTCTGGCAAACTCTATACCGTTTTCATCAGTAATGCTTACTATATCGCCTTTTTTGAAATTATTAATTACTTTTATAATTCCTATAGGGAGAAGACTTGATTCTTTTTCTAAAATAGCTTTTTTAGCTCCAGCATTCACCATAAGTTTGCCTATTATAGTTGTGGCATATGCAATCCATCTTTTTTTGATAGAAAGTTCATTGTCTTCTTCAACAGGATAGAATATAGTTTTATCTTCAGTTTCAAAAATATTATCAAGTACATTAGGTTTTTTACCATTTGCTATAAACAATGCACATCCTGATCTTGTAACTATTTTAGCAGCCTGAAGTTTTGTTTTCATTCCGCCCCTTCCGCCTTTTGAGGCATCAAGACCTAATTTTTCTATTTCTTTTGTAACTTCAAATACTTCATGTATGAATTTAGCATTAGGATTGGTTTTAGGATTATCATCATAAAGCCCATTAATGTCTGAAAGTATTATAAGTAAATCAGCATCAAGTTCACTTGCTACCAATGCTGATAATTTATCATTATCCGAAAAACTTATTTGCGTAACATCATATAATTGTTTTAATTCATCACTTGATACAGTATCATTTTCATTGATTATAGGTATAACTTTATATTTCAAAAGCATATTTAATGTAGAATGAAGATTAAGATATCTTCTTCTATTTGAAAAATCTTCTTCTGTTAAAAGAATTTGGGCAGTAACTATATCAAATTTTGAAAATCCATCTTCATATATAGACATAAGTTGGGATTGACCTATAGCAGCACATGCTTGTTTTAATGCCACTTCATCTAAATCTTGTACATTAATTTTTTTAGCTCCTAATCCAACAGCTCCAGAGGTAACAATTAATACCTCTTTTCCCATTCTATGAAATTTAGCTATTGCCTCTATAAATGAATATATTCTAGCTAATGAGATATAGCCTTCATCATTTCTTAAAACATTTGTTCCGAATTTAAATACAATTCTTTTTATATTTTGCGAATCTATTTTTTTCATAGAAATTATTATAAATGATATAATAAAAAAATAAAGTTTTAATTTGTATTATTTTAAATTTGTTTTATATTCACAGCTATTTATTTCCCCAAACTCCACCAAATTTAAAACTTAGCCCCAGATAGAAGTCATTATCTACGGTATAATGTCCTCCATTTTTTGATTCATAAGATATAACTCCTACTTGATGTCTTCCTTCTAATTCATAGTATTGATAATTATTTTTATATACGGGGTCATAAGTAAATGTATCCGAAAGCATAATTTTGAAATCATCAGTTATATTGAAAGTTATTTTTAGGAAAGCTCTGTATTTAAGCTGATAAATATCTTGTGCATCAGAATATATATTATTATCATGTATTCCAAAATGTGCTGTAATATCAAATTTCCATAATCTTCTAGCTTCAAAGAATATAAATCCGCTCATTCCATAATAAGGTTTATCTCCATTAAATGTTTGTATAGAGAAATCTGTATAATATCCACCATTATAATTATGTTGATTTGCATTACTTCCTCCTGGAAAATATTCATTAAATCTTCTTATTCCATGTCTAAACCAAAAACCTTCGAGTCCTACTGTAAATCTTCCGTTTTTACCACTTGTAAAATAGAAAAATGCATTTATACTATCTCCCCATTCTTTTATAGGTATAGAACCTATTTCTGTAACTATTCCTGCAACTCCAGTATTAATGTAATCATTGCTATATGAAACTTTTGCCATTAAACCTTTTGAAGAATTGGCATCAAGTCCCATTTCTCCATTAATCATACCTACACCTATAAATACTCCGTAAAAAGATGATTCTATCATTAATCCAGTATCATATCTAGGTATAAATTGTGTTTCATATCCTATAGGCATATCTCTAGGACCTGATAATACTGTAGCTTTGTTACTGCTTACAGTATGGTAATAAAATAGTGTAGGAAAATATGAAGTCATAGGTATATTTTTAGTATATGGCTCTAATACACCAGCTCTTATACCTATATACTTGAAATTTACAAATATATTCATTTTAGAAAAATCAAATAAAGGAGGGGACATATTTTTATAAAATCTGGCTTTATGTGATAATGGCTCATAAAATCTAGCATTTACAACAGCTTCTATTGATGCATACTTATACTGTTTTATATAATGTAAATCTCCGTATAATAAAACTCCCAAGGTATCTTCATTTCCTGTTTGTTCTATTAAGTCGCTCATTCTTCCATAAGCTACAAATTCTAATGAAGCTGATAATTGTCCATATCTTTTTATGTTGTTGGTATTTGTTGTTTGAGCATATGTTTTATTATAAAACATAATTAACATAATACAAATAATTAAGAATAAAAATATTTTCGTGCTGCTTATTAATTTTTTATAGTGTTGCTTGTTGCTTGTTGCTTGTTGCTTGTT
>NZ_JARHYI010000017.1 GCF_029258575.1 Brachyspira sp.
ACGGCACGTCCAAAGATGTTCAAATTCAATAGTAATCAGGTGAATGAAAATGACAGTAAAATGACACATGTGCAAAAGGGCTCTAACACTCGTGGCTAGTGAGCATGTGCAGGAGAGGGCCTGCACTTGGCCTGGAGAAGAAGGAAGCTTTTGGAGGGAAGCATTCTAGAAATATCTATTAACACTTGATTTTTTTTTTTTAAAGATTTTATTTGAGATAGAGTGAGTGCGAACTGGGGGAGGGGCAGAGGGTAGATTTAAGACGTGAATTAGCAAAGACTTCTTCTTCAATGAAAATATGTAAAAACTCTTTAGTTGATATTGCTTTAAAAGAGTTAGGCAGAGAAGTAAAAGATGAGATGTTCATTAATCCTACAGCTGTAGTATTTGCTAAGGAAGATGTACCTAGTGCAGCTAAAATAATAAGCGAAGCAGCTAAGAAAAATGACAAAATCAAAATCAAAGGCGGTTATATGGGTGAGGATTTACTTAACCCAGCAGATGTTCAGGTAGTAGCAAATATTCCGCCAAGAGAAGTTCTTCTTTCTCATCTTGTTACAGCACTCGAGTCCCCTATATCAAGTTTGGCAAACAGTTTGCAAAGTGTTATATCAGAACTTGCTTATGTGCTTGATAGTGTTGAAGAAGAAAAGAAAAAATCAGCTTAATATGCTGGTAAATTATTAAATTAAAGAAAATTATTAAACAAATTTTTAAGGAGATAAAAAATGGCTTTAAGTAAAGAAGAAATATTACAAGCAATAGAAGAAATGAAAGTTATAGAGCTTCATGAATTAGTAGAAGCTATTAAAGAAAGATTCAATGTAACAGCAGCTATGCCAATTGCAGCAGTAGCAGCAGCTCCAGCAGCAGGCGGTGCAGCTCCAGCTGAAGAAGAGAAAAATGAATTTGATATCATTCTTACAGGTTTTGATGCAGCTCAGAAAATTGCTCTTATTAAAGAAGTTAGAGCAGTTAGTGGTTTAGGCTTAAAAGAAGCTAAAGACGCTGTTGAAAAAGGTGGAGAAACTATCAAATCAGGTGTTTCTAAAGAAGAAGCTGCAGCTATTAAGAAACAATTAGAAGCAGCAGGCGGTAAAGTTGAAGTTAAATAATTATTTTTGTAAATATATCATTAATTTATAATGATTCATATATTAAGGAGGGTATAAATATTTTGTACCCTTCTTATTAGTGTATTTAATCAAGTCAAAAAATAAAAGCGTAAATGCGGAGATCTTTTAATATGGTCAATAATATTCAGATAGATAATAAAGTATATCCTGAACGAGGGGTAGAGTTCGCTAAAAAATATAGGATAGAAAATGGACGCGTGAATTTTTCGCGTGCTGTTTCTGTAATAGAACCTCCTGATCTCCTCGCTATACAGAAAGAATCTTATGAAAGTTTTCTTCAGAAGGATATACCTGAAAATAAAAGAAAAAATGAAGGATTACAGGAAGTATTAACTTCTATATTTCCTATAGTAGCATCTAATGAAAAAATGCAAATAGAGTTTATATCCTATTCTATAGGAGAGCCTAAAATTACAGAGAAAGAGGCTAGAAGAAGAGATAAAACTTATGCTTATCCTTTCAAAATAAAGGTACAATTAACAGTAAGAGATCCTGAAAGAATCATAGAACAAGAAATATTCGTAGGTGATATACCAGCTATGACAGATAGAGGTACATTTATTGTTAATGGTGCTGAAAGAGTTATAGTTTCACAGATTCATAGATCTCCTGGTGTTGTTTTCAATCGCAGCGACAGAGATGCCATGTTCGTAGCTAAAATAATCCCAGACAGAGGTACTTGGCTGGAATTTGAGCTTGATACTAAAAAAGATATAATGTATGTTAGAATAGATAGAAAGAAAAAACTTCCTGTTACTGTATTTTTAAGAGCTATAGGCATCACTACTAATGAAGAAATTTTAAAATTATTTTATGAAGTAGATAATATTTCATTAGAGAAACTTTCAGATGAAGAGAAGAAAGATGCTTTAATAGGAAGACGTTCTTACTCTACTGTATTTGATACAGAAAACCCTGATGAAATTATATTAAATCCTGGGGAACTTATCAATACAAACCTTGCTGAAAGACTTTTAATGAGCGGAATTAAAGAAATATCCGTATTAAATATGGAAGCTATAAAAGATAATGTTACCATAATTAATACTTTAGATAAAGATAGTACTAAAAATCAAGAAGAAGCATGTACAAAAATTTACAATGTTATAAGACCAGGAGAACCTGCTTTAATAGAAAATGTTGTGAGAACTTGTAATGATTTAGTATTTGATCCTAAATCTTATGCTTTGGGTGATGTAGGACGTTATAAATTAAATAAGAGATTGAATTTCCCTGAAAGTGAACAGGATAAAGTTTTAAGACATAAAGATATAATCGAAACTATTCGTTTTTTAATAAAAGTATTCATTAATGAAGAGCAATTAGATGATATTGACCATTTAGGAAACAGACGCGTAAGAAGTGTAGGTGAATTATTATCTATACAAATAAAAACTGGTTTCACTAGAATGGAGCGTATAGCAAAAGAAAGAATGCAGATGCAGGATATGGAGGCTGTAACTCCTCAATCACTTGTAAGCATTAAACTTATACAGGCGGTAATAAAAGAATTCTTCGGTACAAATCAATTATCTCAGTTTATGGATCAGAATAATCCATTATCAGAGATTACACATAAAAGAAGGTTGAATGCTTTAGGTCAGGGTGGTCTTACAAGAGATAGAGCAGGTTTTGAGGTTCGTGATGTACACCATACCCACTATGGTAAGATTTGTCCTATTGAAACTCCTGAAGGTCCAAATATAGGACTTATAGTTTCTCTTGCTACTTATGCTAAAATAAATAAACATGGTTTCTTAGAAACTCCATATAGAAAAGTTGTTGATGGAAAGGTAACAGGTGAAATAGAATATCTAACAGCTCATGATGAGGAGAAATATCATATAGCAGATGCTAATGCTCCTTTAAATGAAGATGGTACTTTCAAAGATAATCTCATATCAACAAGATTCAGAAGTGAATTCCCATATTCTTCACCAGATCAAGTGCAGTATATGGATGTTTCACCTCAGCAGATAGTATCACTTTCAAGTTCATTGATACCATTCTTAGAGCATGACGATGCTAACAGAGCTTTAATGGGTTCAAACATGCAACGCCAAAGTGTACCTCTTTTATATCCAGAAGCTCCTATAGTAGGTACTGGAGTAGAGGCTAAAATTTGTCAGCCAGGTACAGGTATTGCTGTTCATGCTAAAAGAGCTGGTAAAGTTATTAAAGTTGTTCATAATGAAATAATTGTAAAACCTACTAAACAAAATAGTGATGATGATTTAGATGTTTATGAATTAGTAAAATATCAGAGAACTAACCAAGATACCAATTATCATCAAAGACCTGTTGTTAATGTTGGAGATGTTGTTAAGGCTGGAGGGCTTTTAGCTGATGGACCTGCTACAGATCATGGTGAGTTAGCTTTGGGAAGAAATGTACTAGCAGCATTCATGATTTTTGAAGGGTACAACTTCGAGGACGCTATACTTTTAAGCAGAAGATTAGTACAAGAAGATGTATTTACTTCTATTCATATAGAAGAGTTTTCAACAGAAGCTAGGGAAACTAAACTAGATAGAGAAAATATTACTAGAGATATACCTAATGTATCAGATGCTGCATTCAAAAATTTAGATGAAAGAGGTATTGTAAGAATAGGTGCTAAGGTAAAGGCTGGAGATATATTAGTAGGTAAAGTAACCCCTAAAGGTGAAACAGAAATTACTCCAGAATATAGACTTCTTCATTCTATATTCGGTGAAAAGGCTAGAGATGTAAAAGATTCTTCTTTAAGAGTACCACATGGTAAAGACGGTACTGTTATAGATGTAAGAGTTTACAGCAGAGAAAATGGTGATGAATTAAAGCCTGGTGTAGAGGAAGTTGTAAAAGTTTTTGTTGCTAAAAAGCGTATTATACAGGAAGGCGATAAAATGGCAGGAAGACATGGTAACAAAGGGGTAGTTGCTAGAATTATGCCTATAGAGGACATGCCTTTCTTGGAAGACGGTACTCCTGTAGATATATGTCTTAACCCATTAGGTGTACCTTCTCGTATGAATATTGGTCAGGTAATTGAGATGCTTTTAGGCTGGTCTGGTCATAAAATGGGACTTAAATATGCATGTCCTGTATTTGAAGGTCCTAAAGAGGAGGCTTTAAGAGAAGCTTTTGTTGCAAGCGGTATGAATGCTAATGGTAAAGTTAGACTTTATGATGGAAGAACAGGCGAGCCTTTCAAAAATGATGTAGCTGTGGGATATATGTATATGCTTAAGCTTAATCACTTAGTTGAAGATAAGGTGCATGCAAGAAGTACAGGTCCTTACTCTCTTGTTACTCAGCAGCCTCTTGGAGGTAAATCTCAATTCGGAGGTCAGAGATTAGGAGAGATGGAAGTATGGGCATTAGAGGCTTATGGAGCTGCTAATATGCTTCAGGAATTCTTAACTGTTAAATCAGATGATATGACAGGACGTGCTAGAATATATGAATCTATAGTTAAAGGCGATGTTATATCCTCTCCTGGTATACCAGAGAGCTTTAATGTATTAGTTCAGGAACTTAGAGGTTTAGGTCTTAATATTACTATTCATGATGAAGATGGCAATCAGCTTCCTTCTACTGAAAAAGAGCTTAGACAAAAAACTAAGAAACAAACCAAGATTTTTAAATAATTAGGAGAAGTTTAAGTATATGCAATTTTCAAACTTTGACCAAATAAAAATTAGTATAGCAAGTCCTCAGGTTATGAGAGAATGGAGTTATGGTGAAGTAAAAAAACCAGAAACTATTAACTATAGAACTCTAAGACCTGAAAGAGATGGACTTTTTTGTGAGAAGATATTCGGAACTACAAAAGAATATGAATGTTACTGCGGTAAGTTTAAAAGCATTCGTTATAAAGGTGTAGTTTGTGATAAATGTGGAGTTGAAGTTACTCATTTCAAAGTTAGAAGAGAGAGAATGGGGCATATAGAATTGGCTGCTCCTGTTGCTCATATTTGGTATTATAGAAACACTCCTTCAAGAATAGGACTTCTTTTAAATATGAATATTGCTCATTTAAGAAGTGTACTTTATTTTGAAAGATATGTTGTTATTGATGCTGGAGATAGTACATATTCTAAAGGAGATCTTTTAACTGAAGAAGAGTATAATGAGGCTTTAGATAGATATGGTGATAATATTCGTATAGGTATAGGTGCTGAGGGCATAAGAGATATGCTTAAAGACCTTGATATGGATGAAGAAATCAGAAAACTTAGAGAGGAAATGATTAAAAAAGGTGAAAAGAGTGATAGGCGTCTTAGAAAGCGTCTTGAAATATTTGAAGACTTCAAAGCAAGCGGAAATGATCCTACTTGGATGATACTTGATGTAGTTCCAGTAATTCCTCCTGATTTAAGACCTATGGTTCAGCTTGATGGTGGAAGATTTGCTACTTCAGACTTGAATGACCTATACAGAAGAGTAATAAATAGAAATATTCGTTTAAGAAGATTATTGGTATTAAGAGCACCTGATATTATCATAAGAAATGAAAAAAGAATGCTTCAGGAGGCTGTTGATGCTTTATTTGATAATAGCAGAAGAAAGAAAGTTGTTAAAGGACCTGGAAACAGACCTTTAAAATCTCTTTCCGATATGCTTAAAGGTAAACAGGGACGTTTCAGACAGAATCTTTTAGGTAAACGTGTTGACTACTCAGGACGTTCGGTTATTGTTGCAGGTCCTAGATTAAAAATGCATCAATGCGGACTTCCTAAAAAAATGGCTGTTGAATTATTCAAGCCTTTCATTATGAAAAAATTAGTTGAAATTAATTCAGCTCATAATATAAAATCTGCTAAGAGATTCGTAGAAGAGGGCAGAGAAGAAGTTTGGGGTGTATTAGAGGATATTGCTAAAGAACATCCTGTACTTTTAAATAGAGCCCCTACACTTCACAGATTGGGTATTCAGGCATTTGAACCTGTACTCGTTGAAGGAAAGGCTATTCAACTTCACCCATTAGTTTGTCATGCTTATAATGCTGACTTTGACGGAGACCAGATGGCTGTTCATACTCCTCTTTCTGCTGAAGCTCAGATTGAGGCTTGGACTTTGATGCTTGCTCCTCATAATATATTAAACCCTGCTAATGGTGAGCCTATTGTAAACCCTACTCAGGATATAGTTTTGGGTATAAGTTATTTAACTAAATTGAGAACTGGTATTAAAGGTGAGGGAAAAATATTCTCATCTCCTAAAGATGCTTTGCTTGCTTATGATAATAATTTGGTTGAGCTTGAATCAAGAATTAAAGTTTTAATGAAAAATAAGGACGGAGAGGAAGAATTCATTGAAACTTCTGTTGGAAGAATAAAATTCAATGAAGTTATTCCTGAAGATTTCAGATATCAGAATAGAGATTTTAACAGTAAAGATTTAGCTAAATTTATTCATGAAGTATATTTGAAACATGGCACAGCGGTAACAGTTAATATGCTTGATGATATTAAAGAATTAGGATACCAAAGTGCTACAGTATTCGGTTCTACTATTTCTATTGCTGATATTCTTATACCTCCAATGAAGAAACAGGAGATAGAAGAGGCTACTAAACAGGTAGAGTTCATAGAAAATCAGTATATGAACGGTATTATCACTACAGATGAGAAAAAGCAGAAGGTTATGGACCTTTGGACAACTGTTGAAGGTAAAATAACTGAAGCTATGATGGATAATTTAAGACAAGATCAAGATGGATTTAATCCTGTATATATAATGGCAGATTCAGGAGCTAGAGGTTCTAAACAGCAGATAAGACAGCTTGCTAGTATGAGAGGACTTATGGCTAAACCTTCTGGAGAGATTATTGAACTTCCTATTATTTCAAACTTTAAAGAAGGTCTTACCGTACAGGAATACTTTATTTCTACTCACGGTGCTAGAAAAGGTCTTGCCGATACTGCATTAAAAACTTCAAGTGCTGGTTATCTTACTAGAAAATTGGTAGATGTTGCTATAGGAGTTGTTGTTTCAGAGCATGACTGTGGTACTGTTAAAGGTATTTCTATAGAAGCTATTAAAAATGGAGATGAAATCAAAAAATCTCTTAAAGAACGTGTTGTAGGATTCTTCACAAGCGAACATATATATAATCCTGTTACGAAAGAACTTATATGTTCTGCAAATACAGAAATTACAGAAGAAATAGGCGATTTAATTGAAAAAGCTGGTATAGAAAAAATATATATAAGACATCCTCTTACTTGTGAAAGCAGAATGGGTGTATGTCAGAAATGTTATGGAAGAAGTTTATCTACTAATAATCTTGCTTCTATTGGTGAAGCTGTAGGAGTAGTTGCTGCTCAAAGTATAGGTCAGCCCGGTACGCAGCTTACAATGAGAACTTTCCACATCGGAGGAGTTGCTACTCAGATGGTAGAGGAAAATGAGATAAAAGTTACATATCCTATATATATAGAACAGTTATCTAATTATGTTATTCAGCCTAATGGTATTAAGATAACAGCTAGAAAGGGTGATTTAATTATTAGAAGAGTTTTAGATAAATGGGAAAAATCTTCATTAAAAGATATTTCTGCTGAAAATAATTCTAAAGTACTTATTGGTGATGTTATAGCTGTTCTTAAAGATGGTACAGAAATTAAAGCTACTCATAATGGTACTTTCAAAATCACTGATGATGAGAAATATATAATGATTACAGGTAATAAGCATACAATCGTTATTAAAGTAGGTAGTGAATATAAAGTAGATGAACATGTATTTATAGAAGCTAATACTGTTATAGCTAGTTTTGATACTTATAATGAACCTATCATTTCAGAAAAAGCTGGTATTGTGAGATATCAGGATATAATACCTGGAAGAACATTAATTGAAGAGATAGACGATCAAACAGGTAATAAAACTAATATTATTCAAGAGTTTAAAGATGCAAGTATGCAGCCTAAAATATTAATTGTAGGCGATGATGATACTTTTGAAACTGATATACCTAATGGTGCTCAACTTATGGTTGAAAACAATCAAAAAGTTGAAATCGGAGAGGTTATCGCTAAAACTACTCGTATACAGCAGAAGAGTAGAGATATTACTGGAGGTCTTCCAAGAGTACAGGAATTGCTTGAAGCCCAGAAGCCTAAAGATACTGCTATTATTGCTGGTATTGATGGAGAGGTTGAAATAGGTGGTTCTCATAAGGGTAAAAAAATAGTTAAAATCAGAAATGAATTTGATGAAACTAAACATTTAGTCCCTAATGCTAAAATGCTTCTTGTAAGAAATGGGGACCAAGTAAAAACAGGTACTCAATTATGTGCTGGTAAAATTAACCCTCATGATATATTGGAAACTCAGGGAGATTTGGCTTTACAGACTTATTTACTTGAGGAGATTCAGACTGTATATAATCAGCAGGGTGTAGGGATTAATGATAAGCACTTCGCTCTTATAATTAGACAGATGCTTAGAAGACTTGAAATAACTGATCCTGGCGATACTAAATATATTGTTGGACAGTATGTTGACAAATATGAATTTGAAGAGGAAAATAAACGTTATGAAGAAGCAGGTGGTTCTCCTGCAAGTGGTAAGCCAGTGCTTTTAGGATTAACTAAAGCTGCTCTTAATACAGAAAGCTTTATATCTTCTGCTTCATTCCAAGAAACTACTAAAGTTCTAACTAATGCAGCTATTAAGGGTAAAGTTGATAAATTACTTGGACTTAAAGAAAATGTTATCATAGGTCATTTGATTCCTGCTGGTACTGGTGTGAAACTTTATAATAAACTTCATGTTTATAATAAAGAAAGCGGGGACTTGGATAAAAAAGATAGCATAGATAATAGTTCTAAAGAAGAAGAAGTTATACAAATGACTGTATAAATAAATTTTAATGGTAAAAGAGGTTTTCATTTATATGAGAGCGTCTTTTATTATGTATGATAAAAAATAATAGAACAAAATAAATATAAAAAGTATTATAAAATGATAAGAAAAATTAATAAAATGCCTTTGGCTCTTACAGGTTTAGCACTTGGTGTAGGTGGTATATTTAATGCTTGGACTATATTTACAGGTATTAAATATTTTGCATATACTGGTGCTGTGATTTCATCTATTTTAATATTAACAATTATAACTAAAATATTTTCTTCATTCGGAGATTTTATTAATGATTTAAAGCATCCTGTGGCAGGAAGTACTATTCCTACACTTGATATGGCTTTTATGGTAATATCATCTTCTGTGGTGCAGTTTATAAGACCTTTGGGTGTTGCTATGTGGTTTACCGCTATAGCTATACATGTAATATTTTCTTTTACATTTTTAGCTCATAGGATAAATTTAAAAGATTTGCATCATATGGTACCAAGCTGGTTTGTTCCGCCTGTGGGTATAGTGGTGGCTGCTGTTACGGGTTCTAATATGGGTTTTCCTCAGGTTTCTCAGGCTATAGTTTATATAGGAACTGCGATTTATATTATAATATTTCCATTTATATTTTATAGAATTATTTTTCATGAACCTTTGCCTGATGACAAATTTCCCGCATTTGCTGTAATGGGAGCTCCTGCTAATCTTTGTTTATGCGGATATTTAACGGCCTTTCCAACTTATAATACTGCTGTACTTAATTTCCTTTTGGGATTGGGGTTATTTACTACATTTAAAGTTTATTTATCTCTTATAAGGGCTTTCAGAATAAAATTCATTCCCTTATTTGCAGCATATACTTTCCCTTTGGCTATTGGTGCTCAGGCCTTACTTAAATATGCTAATTATTCACAAAGTATTGGAGGAGAGTATTTTTATATATGGAATACTATTGCTATACTTGAGCTTATAATTGCAAGTATGATGATAGCTTATGTTTTCATTAATATGATATTCTTTGTTCATAATAATGTGATAAAAGATAGTAAGTGATATTAATATTATGAGGTTGATATATCTAAACAAAAACAAGTTATAGAAAAATTATATAAATATTGTGTTAATAACAATCAATTTGTATTTGATAATGAATTAATTAAAAAATTTTCTAATGTATTTAGTGAAGCTTTTTATAGAATCATCTACTAAAAAAATGATACTATTTTTTATTTTGTTTGGAGGAAGCGGATCTGAAATATCTCTTTGTAAAAAGTTAGAGAGAACTTTTATATCATGTGAATTAAATAAACAATACTATGATATGATAATAGATAGAATAAATAATAACGGCAAAATAAAAGATTGTTATGCTGTCTATGATGCAAAATAAATTATTCCAAAAACAATTGTTTTAATTAAATTATTTTTTATAAATACAAATTAAAATCTTACCTTTACAGAATTAGCATGTGCTTCTAAACTTTCATTTTCAGCAAAATTGATTACATTATTTTTCACTTTGCTTAATGCATCTTTAGTGTAGTATGTGATGTATGATTTTTTTATAAAGTCATCTACAGATAAAGGAGAAGCGAATTTAGCAGTTCCGCTTGTAGGTATAACATGATTAGCACCAGATAAATAATCTCCTAATGCTTCAGGTGTATAATCTCCCAAAAATATTGAACCTGCATTTTTTATTTTGCTTAAAACAGAGAAAGGATCTTTTATACTTATCTCCAAATGTTCTGGAGCTATTTCATTGCTTATATATATTGCTTCGTCTATAGTTTCTGTTATTATTATTCTTCCGTTATTTTCTATAGATTCTATAGCTATATCTTTGCGGCTTAATTTCTCTAATTGTTTATATAATTCATCTTTAGTTTTTTCTGCTATAGATTTTGAAGTTGTTATTAATATACTTGAAGCTAATTTATCATGTTCAGCCTGTGCGAGCATATCTGAAGCTATATGTATATGATTTGCTGTTTCATCTGCTATTATCAATACTTCGCTTGGTCCTGCCACCATATCAATAGATACTTCTCCGTACACTAATCTTTTAGCCATAGCAACATATATATTTCCTGGTCCAACTATTTTATATACTTTAGGTATAGATTCAGTACCATAACTTAAAGCTGCTATTACCTGAGCACCGCCTATTTTAAATATTTTATTTACTCCAGCTATCTTTGCTGCTGCTAATATATTATCATTTATTTTACCTTCTTTGTTTGGAGGAGATACTAATATTATTTCACTTACTCCTGCCACTTTAGCAGGTATAACATTCATAAGCACGGTTGAAGGGTAAACAGCTGTGCCTCCGGGTATATATACTCCTACTTTCTCTATTGGATTTATTATCTGACCCATTACAATGCCGTCTTCTTCATTCGTTATGAAACTGTTTCTTAATTGTTTTTTATGGAATTTTTCTATATTGTTATAAGCTAATTTTAATGTTTCTTTAAACTTATCATCAATTTTATTGTATGCTTCCTTTATTTCTTTTTCGCTTACTTCTAAATTATCTATTTCAGCATTATCAAACATCTTTGAATATTTTTTTAAAGCACTATCACCATTTTTTTTCACTTCTTCAAGTATAGTCTTTACTTTTTCATTAACATCATCATGGCTGAATTGACTTCTCAATAATATATAATCTAATGATTTGCATTCTTTATAATTAATTATTTTTATCACAATATTTTCCTTATAAAACTTCTTCTATACTTTTTACTATGGTTTTTATCAATTCATTTTTAAATTTATAACTTACTTTATTTACTATTAGTCTTGCACTTATATAATCAATAATCTCTTTTATAATAGTTAAATTATTTTCTTTTAAAGTGCTTCCTGTTTCTACTATATCAACTATAATATCTGATAAATTTAGTATAGGAGCTAATTCTATAGATCCGTTTAACTTTATTATTTCAACATCACAGTTTATTGAATTAAAATAATTCTTTGATATATTAACATATTTTGTAGCAACTCTTAATCTTCTCTCAATATCCTCTTTATATCCCTGAACAGAAGCCATACAAACTCGGCATTTACCAAATTTCAAATCAAGAAGTTCATAAATATCATGATTATTTTCAAGCAGTATATCCTTTCCAACAATTCCTATATCAGCAACACCTTTTTCAACATATATACCAACATCTGAAGGCTTTACTATCAAATATCTTACATTTTTTTCTTTATTTTCAAATACTAATTTTCTATTATCTTCTAATAATTCTTTATTTTCATAACCTATTTTTTCAAAGAGAGTATAAACTTTATTTACTAATCTTCCTTTAGGCAATGCTATATTAATCATATTCTTAATCTTTTTATTAAATTTTTTAAATTATTATAATATAATAAAATATTTTTTCAAATAGTAATGTAGTAAAAAATATATTACTTTATTTGTATTTATTGTAATTTAATTTGATTAAGAATGATATTTTATTTAAAATACATAATATGAAATATATTGTAAAAAATGTATGATATTTCAAGTGATAATGTGAAAATATTATAGTTAAATAATATTTTTGTATCTTTTCTTGACAATTGGAACATGATTTATATACTGTTTAAATGTAAGGGGTACTTATATGTCAGCTAAAAAAACTAAAAAATTACAAAATTCGGCTATTATGTCAACAGAACATAAACTTGATGACGGTACAGTTGTAAAAATTAATCCTACAGTTACGAGAATAGTATTATTTGATAATAAATAATTATATTCAATTATTATTGTCAGCGTAAATTCAATTATTATTCTTTGTCTGTTTGTTTTAGTATAAAAATTGTATGCTGATTATTAAATATATTTTTAGTATATTAATAAAGCATGTCAATTTTTACCATAAAACAGATTTTAGAGTTTATTGATTTTTAATATTTAAGTTTTTAAATTATCATTTTCAAATATATACTTTTCTTTATAATTATAATCTGTATTATAATTATCACTATATATTTCTGTTCTTACTTTCTTTCCTTTTTTTATAAAGCTTTGTACTTGATTTAATAAAATTTTTTCATCTCCGCTTTTGTATAGTATAAGTATATCGAAGTCATAATCATTTTTAGAAATGTTTCCTGTATATAATTTATCCATATAAACTGCAAATCCTATAGCATTTTTTTTATTTTCTTCATTTGCAGTATGTGCATTGAATTTTGCAAGAAGTTTATCATATCTTCCGCCTGATATAACGGCATCATTATTTCCTTTTATATATCCTTTGAAAATTATTCCATTATAATAACCAAGTTTACTTTCTATTGAGAAGTCTAGAAATATTTTATCGAAGTTATCATAATTCTCAAATACTGCTGACAGACTTTTTAATTCATTAAAAGCCTTTTGCATTTTTTCATTAATGATTATATTTTCTATTTTTTTTAATACATTTATATAATTTCCGCATAAGTCTATCAATGATATAATATTGTCAGTATATTTTTCATTTATATTATTTGATATTAATGCTTTTTGTAAATCATGTTTATTTTTGCTGTATATAAAATTGAGTATTTCAAGTTTTTTATCTTCATCTAAATTAAGCTCGTCTATCAAAGCGAACATAAAATCTATACTTGATATTTCTAATATATATTCATCGTTTATAGATTTTAAACTATCTATTGCCATGCTAATAATTTCTAAATTTGAATAAGTACTTAAAGTTCCAATTATCTCAACGCCTATTTGCTGTATTTCTTCATATTCATTTGATACATTATTTATTTTGTAAATATCTTCTATATAATAAATTTTTTTAGTATATTTATCATTATCTTTCAAAACTTTTTTTACTATTGATAATGTAACATCTGGTCTTAATGATTGTAAATTTCCATTTAAATTCATAAAAGTTAATATATGTTCAGTTTGAAGAAAATCTTTATAATTATTGTATAAATTATAATCTTCAAATTTACTTAATTTAATTTTTTTATATCCGTATTGTTCGTATATATTTGCTAATTCAGATGCTGTCATAATTGATTCTTCTTTATTGTTTTAATTTAAAAAAATAGTTTAAACATGTCTATTATAATATAAAAAATAAAAATCACCATATACAAAATTAAAAATCATATTTTAGTTTGAAATAAGTATAAAAAAAGTATATTATAATAAAAATTTATTTTTTAGGAATGTTTATGAAAACATCGGAAGAGCTGATAAAAAAATTGATGAAAAATCAAATGGATTATAACATATTCATAAAGTTTAATTCAAAAACTGCTATAGAAAAAACTTCTCTTACAAATTTGATAAGAAAAGCAATAAGCAGTGGATATATAGAAAAAACAGATGGAAATTTACTCAGGGTTACTAAAGAAGGCAGACAATATATAAATAAATTGGAGGGAAAAGATGAAGCTCCTAAAACTGTCAAATCTGTGAGAATAAATGTTAATCCGAAAGATGCTAAATTAGATTCTCAAATTATAGCCAAAGCATATAATATAAAATTGGATTTTAATGAAGATATTTTAAAATCAGCCTGCGATATAAATAATAATGCGGATTTTAGTAATATAGAAGAAGATAGAATAGATTTAAGAGATATAAAAACTATCACTATAGACAGTGAAAGTTCAAAAGATTTAGATGATGCTTTCAGTATAGAAAAATTAGATAATTGTATTTATAAAGTATATGTTCATATTTCTGATGTAAGTCATTTTATAGAACTTGATTCTCCTTTGGATTTGGAGGCTAGAAAGAGAGGAAATTCAACCTATTTAATTGATGCAGTTTATAATATGTTTCCAGAAATTTTATCTAATAATATAATTTCTTTGAATGAGAATGCTGATAGATTTGCTTTAACTTTAATTTGCGAAATAAATAATGATGGGGAAATATTATCTTCATCTGTATATAAGAGTATTATCAAATCGTATAGGAAACTGTCGTATGATTATGCAGAAAAGCTTATAAAGAAAGAAGAGAGTGATGATAATTGGCTTTTAGAATTAATTGATAATGCGTTGAATATAAAAAATATTTTGTATAAGAAGAGAAAAGAGGGAAGGGGAGTAGAATTTGATAATCAGGACATAAAAATACTTCTTAATGATGACGGTATGCCTACGGAGTTTTATGCAGAAGAGAAGAAAGAATCTATGTCTATAATAGAGGAATTAATGCTTCTTGCTAACAGTCAAATAGCTGAAAAATTATCTGTTTATGACGGAGTTATATATCGTTATCATGGACTTCCAGATGAGTATAGATTCAATAATTTTAATATTTTAGCTCATAATAAAGGTTATGATTTGAAGAAAAATACTGACGGCTCTTATGATATAAAAGGGTTTATTGATAATATAAAAGGAAAACAAGAGGAGAATTTGCTTATACCAGTTCTTCTTCGTTCTATGACTCCTTCATCTTACAGTATAGTAAATAAAAGTCATTTCGGTTTGGGGCTTGATTACTATACTTATTTCACTTCTCCTATAAGAAGATATTCGGATTTACTTATACATAGAATAGTTAAAGATACTATTTTATCAGGTAAAAATTCAAATTCTATAGATGAAAAATTAAAAAACATATGTAAGGATTCTATTGAAAGTTTATCATTACTTGATAAAACATCAAAGAAGGCTGAAAAATATATTATACAAATAAAAGCAGCCAGATACATGAAAGATAGGCTTGGAGATGAGTATTATGGTATTATAAGCTCTATAAATCAAAAGGGTATATATGTTGAGATAGAAGGTTTAGAAATAGAAGGTTTTATAGAGGCAACTTATGTGGGGTCAAACTACAGATTCTATCAGGATATGCAAAGTGTATATGTGGATAAGATAAAAGCTTATGAATTAGGAGATAGGGTGAAGGTATTAGTTGCCAGTGCTAATGTAGAGAATGGTAAAATATTCTTTTCTTTATGAAATTTTCAAATTGTAAAATAAAAATTTAAACGCACGGTTGATAGATTTTGTTATATAAAAAATTAAATTATATATAAAGTGATATATAGCATTTAGTGATGCGTGTGGGAATAACCGCAACAAATTTAAAAAAATCTAGGGTGGGTATTAGAATTTCTGTTTTAAGTAAAAAAGAAACGTATATTTAAATTGCATATAAGTATAAAAAGTATTGAGGGCGGGGTATTAATATATACTCCGTTTATAACAAAATATATTTTTCTTTACTAAATTAAGAAATATATAGTTTTAATATAAAATATATAATTAGGATATACTATGAAAAAAATATTCAAGCTTTGTTATTTATTTATGTTTTTATTTATTATTTCATGTTCGAGTAATTTTAATCCAAATGAGAATATAAATAACTTATTCAATATGGTAAATGCTGAAAGAAGAAAAGCTGGTAAATCTGATTTAATTTATGACAGTAAAATAAGCGAAGCAGCATATATTAGAGCTAAAGAAATATCAGGACCTGATAGTTTTTCTCATCACAGACCTAATGGTACTCTTTATGTAACAGTTTTTGATGAACTTCATATAAGTTATAGTTTGACTGTGGAAAATATAGCTGGAGGTCATCGTAATGCAAATGAAGTAATGAAAGACTGGATGAATTCTAAAGGTCATAAATCAAATATACTTAGTAATAAGTATAAAAAAATAGGAATCGCAGTATACAATAAAAATGGTACTTTATATTGGGTTCAGTTATTTTCAAATTAAAACTTATTATTTTATACCGTTAAATTTGATTCTATATTGTATAAATACTCTTCTAATTTTTTATCATCTATAAATTTACTGGTAGTTTTTATATCTTCTTCTTTTATGATAAAATACTTCATACCAGATTTATTTATTAACTTCTCTTTTATAAGATCATTATTTTTTATTTTTTCTTTCATATCTGCAGTATTTCCGAAATGTCCTGCTCCGTTATATTCTATCACTGCTATAGGTTCATTTATTTTATCACCTCTTTTATGGGTTATTAAAAAATCGCAGTAGAAATCTCTGAAAGTTTTCCATACTTCAGTATTTTCTTCAGCATCTAAAAATGCTTTGAATGATACTTGCTTATAAATATTATAATCTTTAAATACTTTTAGTATAGAATAAAATATTTTTGTTTCTTCTATATTCATAATCTTTTTTATGGATATTTCTCCATTATTCATATTTTCAAGTCTTTGTTCTGTTATATCTTTTTTTATTTCCTTATTATATTTTTTATATTTATTGTAATTCTTATAATAATATTTTCTTTTTTTATATCTTTTATATCCTCTATATCCTTTGTAATTTCCTGTATAATTTACTGATTTAGATAATATAACAATAATTGAAACTAATATTATTGCTATGAGTAATAAAGCCATAAATTATTATCTCCTTAATTTTGTTTAGTTAATATATCATTAATATTTTTGAGGCAGGCATTTAATTGTCTTTCATCTATTAAACCTGATTTCATTTTTATATCTAAATCTTTGAGTATAAAATATTTAAGTCCTATTTTATTAAAAAGTTTTTCTCTAATCATATCATTATCAGATACCCTTTTTCTTTTTTTATCAGTATCGCCAAAATGTCCTCCACCATGATATTCTATAACTGCGGCAGGCTCGTTCATTCTGCTTCCGTTTTTGTATGTTATTAAAAAATCGCAGTAAAAATCTCTAAAAGTTTTCCAAGAAGCTGTATTCTCTTCTCCCTTTAAAAAAGCTCTGAAAGAAACTTGAGGATTTATATTATAATTATCAAATACTTTTACCATAGAATAAAATATTTTCATTTCTTCTATATTCATAATTTTTTTTGTTTTTATGCTTCCGCTTTCCATATATTTTAATCTTTGCTCGGTTATTGCATTTAGTTTATATTCATCTTCATTTTCATCGCTGATGTTATTGTTATAATCATGTATTTCATTATTATATTCTTCTTTTGAAGATTCAGGTGTTTTTTTTATTTTATAGAAAAGTATTAAATATAATATTATAGCAGATACAATTGCCATAGCTATTATAATTTCAGTCATAATAAATCCTTTTAATTTAATATTTACTAGTATATAAAAAATAATATGCTATTCAATATAATTTTATTTTGAAAAGCAGTAAAAACTCTATGAATATGAACTATAGTGGTATTTTAAAAATTTTTTTGATATTTTTATATAAAAAAACATGAGTATTGTATTATATGTTTGATTATGTTTTATTATTTATCTATTTAAAATTGATTTTATTTCATTTTCAGACAAATGTATAAACTCTTTTTCTTTTAAGTCATTCAGTAAAATATTAGCTATTCTAAGTCTTTTTAGTATTATAACTTCAAAACCTACTTTTTGGCACATTCTTCTTATTTGTCTATTTTTGCCCTCTGTAAGTATTATATTAAACGAATTTTTATTTATTCTCTTTATTTTTGCAGGCTTTAATTTTTGTCCGTCCAAAGAAATTCCATATTCAAGTTTTTTTAATGCTCCGTCAGGTATATTATCATTAACTTTTACATAGTATTCTTTTTCGCAATTAGTATTTTCTCCTATAATTTTTTTAGCAAATACTCCATCATTAGTAAGAATTATAAGCCCCTTACTGTCTTTGTCTAATCTTCCCACAGGATATATATCATTGAAATCATTTTTTACCAAATCATATATAGGTTTTCCCTCTTTTTTATTTGATGATACAACATAACCTACAGGCTTATTTAATTTTATATATATTTTATTTTCTTTATCTATATTGCATTCAACTTTATCATTTTCATCCACTTGAGTTGCTGGATTATTTATTATTTCTCCATTAACCTTAACATATCCATTTTGAATAAGCCTATCTGCTTCTCTTCTGCTTGCTATATTTAATGAAGCTATATATTTATTTAATCTCATTTTTATTCTTTAATGTATAAATTTGTTTATATATAGTAACATAATATAATTTTTAATCAAATTTTCCTAATAATTACTAAAATTATTGTTTTATGATATCGATATAATATATGAGAATTTTATATTTTATAGTTGACAATTTTTGTTGATTATAATATAATTGTGCTAAGTTATTGGATATAATTGCTTAGCTATAAATATTAAGGAGAGTGCGCTATGAAATTCTATAGAAGTACGAGAGATTTTTCTCGCTACCTCATAATCATTTGTCTATTCATTAGCATATGTACAGCTGCTGTCTATGGACAAACTTCTAGTGTTTATATGGAAACTAGACTACTTTACAACTTTGAAACATTAGATGAATGGCAGCCTATATCAAATGCTAGTCGCTTTATGTTCAGAGGTGATAGAACAAATGAAAATGGAGTTGTAATGAAATATCCTAATATGAGATTATTCGCTACAAAGCCATATGGTATGGGTAACCAAAGTTATAATTCAACTAATTCATTATCAGTAAGTGTTTCTTTTTTTAGAAAATCTTATAACTTTTTTGATTTAGTCCCAACAGTACAGAAAATCATACCAGGTAAAGCTCAGACTTTTGACATTTGGGTATGGGGTGGTAATTATGACTATACTATGGAAATGATATTTGAAGATTATCTTGGTTATACTTATACATTGCCTTTAGGATCAATAAGATATATAGGTTGGAGAAATATGAGTACAGCAGTACCATCATTTATTCCTCAAGAAGAGCCTTATGTTCCTAGAGCTAAAGGTTTAAGATTTATGAATTTCCGTTTCTGGTCATCACCAGAGGAAAGAGCTGATAACTTTGTAGTTTTATTGGACTATTTCCAGACAGTTACAGATACATTTAGAGAAGCTTATGACGGTTCTGATATAGAAACTACATTAGGTCAGGAAGTAGGTGGAAGATCTTCTGAACAATATACAGAAGGTGGAGCTAAAGTAGTAGGTGAAGGCGACGGAGCAGAAACTACTACAGAACAGTCTCAAGAAGCGCAACAATAAGGTATAAGTAAGGAGAAGAATGAATATGAAAAGATTAAGTATCTTGATAACAATGTTAATTCTAACTGTTGCATTCTTGTTGTTTGCCCAAGATGCGGCTCAGACAGGCGAGCAAACTACTCAAAATCAGGGTCAGACTGAAGGTGGTAATAATTTTATAACAGAAGCTATTACTAATTACTTGATAGATGATTTTGAATTTGCTAATACTTGGCAAGCTTCTATGCCTAGAGATTATGGTGTAGTTAGTATCATTCGTCGTGAAGGCGGTCCAGCTGATATTGTAGCTGAAGGTGCAGAAAATAATAAATATATTTTAGGTGCTAAAGTAGAGTATTTCAGAACTGGTTATCCTTGGTTCTCTGTTACTCCTCCTAGACCAGTTAAAATCCCTGGTTATACTAAAGAACTTAGTGTTTGGGTAGCAGGACGTAACCATAATAACAAAATGAGTTTCTATATTTATGATATAAACGGTAAACCTCAGTCAGTTGGTAATGAAGCTCTTAACTTTATGGGTTGGAAAAATATTACTGTTCAGATTCCAGCTAATATAAAACAAGAAGATTTTAGAGGTCAAGTTGAGCAAGGTATTAGCTTTATGGGTGTACATGTAAAAGTTGATCCTAAAGATTCTTATGGTAAGTATTATATCTACTTCGACCAGTTAATGGCTAAGACTGATATGTATTTAGAAACTTATAGAGAAGAAGATGACCCATTAGATACTTGGTAATTATAAATTAAGTATTTGAAATATTAAAAGGTAAGGTGTTTTATGCCTTACCTTTTTTATTATATAAATAGCTTGAAATTAATATCATTATATATTAAACTACTAAAATATATCATTTGAAAAGAGAGTTTTATGTCTACAATAAATTTATTGCTTCTTATAGGATTTATATTGCTTGCTATATATTCTATAACTACTAGAATAGTAAATAATAGAGTACCTAAAGATAAGAAAGAAAATGATGATAATTATGAAGATCATAATTCAAAAGAGTAAATATTTAGAGGATATTAAATTATGGAATTATTTATATATATTGGAATAGCTATTATATGGGGTATAGTTAGCTTGATACAGAAAGCAGCTAAAGAAAATAAAAAAACTAAAAGAAAGTCTAAAATAAATAAAAAAATTAAAAGAAAACCTAAAATAAATAAAAACTATACACAAAATACTAAAAAATCTAATAAGAATGAAGAAGAAATATTTAGAGAATTACAGAAAAATATTAAGAATTTAAAAAATTATAATGAAGATGTTTTAAGAGAAAATACACAAAAAGAGGAAGTTTATAGCAGTAATTATGAAACTTCAAATTATAATAGAGAAATGTTAGAATTTCAGGAAAAATATAATTCTAAAATTATACAAGTAAATAATATAAAAAATGAACAAGATAATATCAATTTTAATAGTGTAGAAAATAAAATACATATCAATTCTATGTTATCTTCTTTGGATATAAAAAAAGCTATTATTTATAATGCCATACTTGAACCAAAAAGAATCAATTATGTAAGAGTAAAAAATAAAAGCTGATAATAAGAGTAATTTATATATTTATGAAATAGAGAGTTTTAATAATGAAATCATTTGAAGAGCTTATATCTGTGATACAAACTTTAAGGGGAGAAAATGGCTGTGCTTGGGATAGAGTGCAGACTTTTGATAGTCTTATTCCATGTTTTTTAGAAGAGGCTTATGAACTCGTTGAGGCTATAAGTAATAAAGATTATGAGAATTTGAAAGAGGAACTTGGAGATGTGCTTTTGCATGTGGTATTTTTTTCTGAACTTGCAAAAGATAAAAATAAATTCAATATCGATGATGTATGTAAAAATATCAATGAAAAACTTATAAGAAGACATCCTCATGTATTTGGAGATAGTGAAGTTAAAGATGTTCAGGGTATATTGAAACAATGGGATCAAATAAAAAAAGAAGAGAAGGGTAATGATAGTAATGAATTTAAAAGTGTTCTTGAAGGAATTCCTAAATCTCTGCCTATAATGGAAAGATCATATAAATTGATGAAAAAAGCTGCAAGTGTTGGTTTTGAATATGAAAATGTTTATGATTCTCTTGCTAAGATAGATGAAGAACTTTTAGAAGTTAAAGAAGCTTATAATGAAAAGGATAAGGAACATTTAGAAGAAGAAATTGGAGATTTGATTATGACAGTTCTCGATTTCGCTCGTATGAATAAAATTAATCCAGTGAATTCTCTTATAAAAGTTAATGAGAAATTTAGAAAAAGATTTAATTATGTAGAAGAAACTGCTTATAAAATGAATAAAAAATTAGAAGACATGTCTTTGGAAGAGATGGATAATCTTTGGAATGAGTATAAAAAGAAAGAAAGAGAAGTTCAATGAATATTTATGATTATAATGTAAAGGATATTAAAGGCAATGATATTTCTTTATCTAAATATAAAGGTAAACTTCTTTTAATAGTAAATACTGCAACAAGATGCGGTTTTACAAATCAGTATAAAGATTTGGAATATATTTATAAAAAATATAAAGATCAAGGTTTTGAAATATTAGATTTTCCATGCAATCAATTTTTGAATCAAGCTCCTGAAACTAATGAAGAAATAGATAGTTTTTGTAAACTCAAATACAATACAACATTTGATAGATTTCAAAAAATATATGTGAAAGGTAAAGGTATAGAAGCTTTATATTCATATCTCATTAATAATAGTAATTATTTTCTCAATAAAAATATAAAATGGAATTTTACTAAATTTTTGATAAATAGAGAAGGGGATATAATATATAGATTTTCTGCTATTGACCGTATAAATAAAATAATAAAGTATATAGATGAAATTATATAATTAATAGTAATATAAAATATACTTTTACTCCTTTTATATAATTATTTTATTGATTTTTTATATAGATATAATAATATTTTATTGCAAGAATTTTAAGTTTGTATTATAATATCCAAACTTATAATTTAGAGGTATTTTTGATGTCTATTAATAGTAGTTTATACAAAAGATCAAAATTATATGATTTAATTTCTAAAATTATAAAAAAGAAAGATGATGAAAATTTTCAGTTAAAAGAGCATATAGATAGATTATTTGAACTTATAGATAAGAGTACTCAAGAAGAAGTGAATTATGCAGATAATAAGATAAGTTGTCTTCATTTAGCAGTTCAAATAGATAATGCTGATGTAGTTGCTGCTTTAATCTCTAAAGGTGCTAATGTGAATGCTATTAATGATAGGGGAGTTAGCCCATTGCATACAGCTATTATAAAAAATCAGTCTGAAGATATTATTAAAGTGCTATTGGATAATGGTGCTGATTATAATATTGAAGAAGCTAATTTTTCAGCTCTTGCTCTAGCAGAAATTATGAATGTTCCATATATGCATTTATTTAAAAAATAATTTATATATTTCTGTTTTATGATCTATTATATTATAGAAATTATAATCATAAATATGTATCAATTATAAAGTATTTTATCTCAAATATGTACTGTCTTTCTATAAAAATAACTTATGATTATCTTTATTTACAATTAAAGTATATATCTCATTAACATCTATTTGATTTACAGCATTAAATTTATATTTTCTGTATATTCAATTCTATCTATCTCATATTTGAATATAGGATAATTAGAACTTTTAAATCTTCTTCTATCTAGGAGCTATATAGATAAAATCAACTAATTTAGCTTTTACTTTTACACCATTTTGTATATTTTTTATATTAATAAATATTTATAAACCCTATTACAAACATTAAAACAGCAAATGAATAAAACATACTAAAATCTTTATAAATTCTATTCATACAGTTCTCTAAAATTATAATATATAAAAATCAAAATTGTTATAAAAAATAATTGAAATTGATTATATATTTTATTAAAATAAAATCATTAACATTGAATAAATTATTTTTATACTTTAAAGTGCATTGCAAATAAATTATGTCTAGTATCTTTATAAAAATGTTTCTTCTATAGAAACTTGTGATAGTAATGATACAGTTTTAAACTCATCTAATCTATTAATAGAAAATGTTATATTGGAAAAGAATAAAAAAAGCTGATGATATAATATATGCTTTTGGATATTTTTATATATGGGACTTATAAATACAGTCATCATTTATTTCAAATATTTACTAGAAATTTACCTCAAGTTCATAATATGGAATTATCTGAATTGCTTACGAGTCTTTATGAGATTTGGAAAAATTTAAATAATGAAGTTGTATATTATAGTTCTATGACAGCAATGTGAGAATTATTCAAAATAGGTTGTACAACTTGTTTTGATCATCATTATTTATTTCCAAAAACAGATAGTATATTAGATTCTCAATTTGTAGCAGCAAAAGATTTAGGCATTAGAATGTATGCTTCAAAAGGAAGCAGGAGCTTAGTAAAAAAGACAGTTGACTTTCGCCAGATTCTGTAGTTTACTTATTAGATGATATATTAAAGGATTTTCAAAGAGCGGTAGAAAATACTGTAGATTATACTTAGTTAATGGAAAAAATATTGTAAAAGATAGTACAATACAAATATAGATGAGAATAAAATATATAATATCTCTAATGAAACCGAAAATAAATATCTTTTAAATAAATAATTTTTCATTTTTTATATTGACAAATTAAATTATTAGTTTATAATGAACAATGTTCAATATAAAGGTGTGTATGAATTCCTTAATTATTGGATTTTTATTTTAAATTAAAATGAACAATGTTCAGTTATGTTTGTTAAATGAAAGGAATAATTTTATGAATAATATTGTAACTTCAAAAGAAGAAATTCTTAGGGTGAGTAGGGAGTTTATTAAGAAAAATGGATTTAATGCCATTAATATGCGTTCTTTGGCTGAAGCAACTAATATTGCAGTAGGTTCTCTTTATAATTATTTTAAATCAAAAGAGGAACTTACTATTTCTGTTATTGTAAGTGTATGGTTTGATATACTTCATCCTTCAAATGTATGTTTAGAATCAGATAATTTCATTAATATAATAGATACAATTTTTACTTGTTTAGATAAGGGAAATAAAAAATATCCCAACTTCTTTTCTATGCATTCTACAATGATGTTTGGAAAAAATAAGAATAAGGGTATAGAGATGATGAATCATATAAAAAAGCATATTAAAGATGGTTTATATAAAACTTTAATGAATGACAAGAAAGTAAGAGAAGATGCATTTAATGATCATTTTACGACTGATAAATTTATAGACATTATATTTGCCATTATTGTTACTTATATGATGAATGGAAATTATGATAGCTCTTCTATAAAAGAAATAATTAGAAGAACTATTTATTAATATATAAATAAAAATAAAGGATATTATATGATAAATAAAAGGCTTATATCTTTAATGGGAAATGCCAAAAAATATATAGCTTGGCATGTTATAATACAGCTTGCAAATTTGGCTCTTAATATAACCGCTGTATTTTTTATGGCTGATATTATACAAAAGGCAGCTCAAGGAAACATTATAAAAAGTGATATAATAAAAGTTTCAATTGCTATTTTGATTATAGTAATATTGAGATTTAGATTCAATATTTTAATGGCTAATATGTCGTACAATGCTTCTGGAAGAGTTAAGCAAACTTTAAGAGAAAAAATATATTCAAAACTTCTAACATTAGGAAGCAGGTATAAAGAAAAATTTTCAACAAGCGAGATAGTACAAATATCTATGGAAGGTGTTGATCAATTAGAAATATATTTTGGACGCTATTTACCTCAATTCTTTTATAGTATGATAGCTCCTATAGTTCTTTTTGCTGTACTTTCTACTATCAGTATAAAATCAGCAGCTTTACTTTTAATATGTTTTCCTCTTATACCTATATCAATAGTTGCTATAGTTAAAATTGCCAAAAAGATATTAAAAAAATATTGGGGAAGTTATAGTGATTTGGGAGAGATATTTTTAGAAGATGTTCAGGGACTTACAACTTTAAAAATATATAAGGCAGATGAAAAGAAAAATGAAGAGATGAATATAGAAGCTGAAAAATTTAGAATCGCTACTATGAATCTTTTATTTATGCAACTTAATTCTATAACTATAATGGATATAATAGCGTACGGTGGAGCAGCTTTAGGGGTAATAATTTCTGTACTTGAATATATGAAAGGAAATATTAATTTAGCTGGTACATTTTCTATAATAATGCTTTCTGCTGAATTTTTTATTCCTTTAAGACTTTTAGGTTCATTCTTCCATATAGCTATGAATGGAATATCAGCAAGCGATAAAATGTTTGAAATACTTGATATGAAAAAAGATGATAAAAGAATAAATAATATAAACAGAGATAATGAAAAAATTACTTTTAAAGATGTTAGTTTTGCATACAATGAAGATAAAACTATACTAAAAAATATCAATATGACAATAAAAGAAAAATCATTTGTATCTATAGTAGGAGTATCTGGTTCTGGTAAAAGTACAATTGCTGGATTAATAACTTTGAGAAATGAAGATTATAACGGCTCTATAAAGATTGGAGATATAGAACTTTCTACAATCAATAAAGATGATTTATATAAAAAAATAGTTTCAGTTGATCATAATAGTTATTTATTTGAAGGTAGTGTATATGATAATTTGAAAATGGCTGGAGATAATATAACAGAAAATCAAATGAATGAAGTTTTAAAGCAGGTTGAACTTTATGATTTTTTACAGTCTGAAAACGGACTTGATACAAAGATAATGGAAAAAGCTGCCAATTTATCAGGAGGACAAAAGCAGAGATTAGCTTTGGCTAGAGCAATACTTTTTGATGCGGATATATATATATTTGATGAGGCTACTTCAAATGTTGATGTTGAAAGTGAGGAGAGTATTATGAGGATAATAAGAAATATAGCTAAAGAAAAAACAGTTATACTTATATCTCATAGACTTTATAATTGTATTCTTTCGGATCATATATATTTCTTGAAAGACGGTATTGTAATGGAAGAGGGTACTCATAATCAATTAATGAATTTAGACGGAGAGTATGCTAAAATTTTTAATGAACAGACTAATTTAGAAAGCATAACTAAAGGTGAAAATTTTAGTATTGCTATTTAAAAATTTAAAATATTATACAATAGGAGTTTATAATGAGAAGAAGCGGTATAAGAATTATGGCGGAACTTATCGGTTTAATTGCTCCGCTTATGCATGTTATGATACTTGCAATAACTACAGGGGTATTAGGTTTTTTATGTGCTATATTCATAACTATATTGGGTGGATACGCTATATTAACATATTTAGGATTAAGTTCTGTATTTACTATAAAAACAATATTCATAGCTGTTTTAATACTTGCGGTGTCAAGGGGAATACTCCATTATATAGAACAGCTTAGCAATCATTTTATAGCATTCAAATTATTAGCATTAATGAGAGATAAAGTTTTCAAGGCTTTAAGAAAATTATCTCCAGCAAAACTTGAGGGCAGGGATAAAGGAAATTTAATAGCATTAATTACAAGCGATATAGAATTATTAGAAGTATTTTATGCTCATACTATTTCTCCTATAGCTATTGGAGTGTTAACATCTATTATAATGACAATCTTTATAGGAAGTTTTAATATTATATTAGGTGCTATAGCTCTTTTGGCTTATTTTACAATAGGTTTTATCATTCCTTATTTTTCATCAAAGTTTGGTAAGAATGACGGTATGATTTATAGAGATGATTTTGGAAAATTAAATAGTTATTTTCTAGATAGTTTATGGGGAATAAAAGAGATACTTCAATTCGGATATGGTGAAAAAAGAAGTAAAAATATAGAAACTAAAACTGATGATTTAATGTATTTAAATAAAAAGTTAAAAAAATACGAAGGCGTTATATCTGGTTTAACAACTTCTTCAGTGTCAATATTTACTTTGGCTGTGCTTATTGCAAGTATTATGATATCAAAAGATACTAATTTAAATTTCGTAAATATTATAATTCCAACTATGGCAATGGCTAGTTCATTCGGACCTGTTATAGCATTGAGTAATTTATCTAATAATCTATTTATGACTTTGGCTAGCGGAGAGAGAGTATTAAATTTACTTGCAGAAAAACCTATTGTAGAAGAAGTTTATAATGGTAAAAAAGATTTAACTTTTAATGGTGTTGAATGTGAAGATGTGTATTTTGATTATGAAGGAGATAATATATTAAGTGATTATAATTTGGATATAGAGTCTAATAAAATAATAGGCATAAGTGGAAAAAGTGGAAGCGGTAAATCTACTCTTCTAAAATTGTTTATGCGTTTTTGGGATACAAGAGAAGGTAATATAAAAATATCCGATACAAATATAAAAGATATTAATACCGACACTTTAAGAGATATGGAAAGTTATGTAACTCAGGAAACTTCTATCTTTAAAGATACTATAGAAAATAATATAAAAATAGCAAACAATAACGCCACTCATGAAGAAGTTGTAGAAGCTTGTAAAAAAGCATCTTTACATGATTTTATAATGACTTTACCTAATGGATACCAAACAAATGTGGGAGAACTTGGAGATACATTATCTGGAGGTGAAAAACAGAGAATAGGTATAGCTAGAAGTTTTTTACACAAAGCTCCTTTTATACTACTTGATGAACCTACAAGTAATTTGGATAGTTTGAATGAAGCTGTTATATTAAAATCAATAAAAGATAATAGCAAAGATAGAACTGTTGTACTTGTTTCTCATAGGCTTTCAACTCTAAATATAGCAGATAAAGTTTATAAGATGAAAACTGATAGAGTAAGTTAATTTAAAAATAAAAAATCCAAGTATATTTTTGTATACTTGGATTTTAGTATTAATTATCTTTATTAATTATCTCTCTTTTTCATTTTACGAAGTACTATAATAACAACACAAAGTAATATTATAATTCCTAAAGAAACAGGTATTGTCCAGCCTTTATATGTAGAATCATTAGAAAGTATTTCATTCCATAAATCTTCCATAAGAATATTAGTTTTATCAGGTAAAGTGATATAAACTTCGCAATTATCTAAAGTTTCTTGGTCTGGATATATTATTTTATTATTTTTAGTTTCACTATCCATTATAGCAATAGCTCCGTCATTAGGAGAAGCATAATTAATATACTTTATATTAGCCAAAGCTATTTCAGGCTCGGATAGGAAATTAATATACATTTCTGCCAATTCTAAAGCACTTGAAGAAGTAGGTATACATAGAGAATCTACAAATAAATTAGCACCTTTTTTAGGTATAACAAAATTCAAATTAGGATTGCTATCAATCATAGATAAAGAATCTCCAGCATAATAAACTCCAAGAGCAGCCTCTCCCGATTCCATTTTATCATAAATTTCATCCATTACATAAGATTGTACCAAAGGTTTTTGCTGTTTTAAAATTCTAGCACATTCTCTTAATTCTGTTTCATCAGTTGTGTTTAGAGAATATCCTAAATATGCCTGAGCTATTCCAAAAGCATCTCTAGGATTATAATACATAAGTATTTGTCCTTTATATTTGTTATCAAAAAGTAATTTCCAATCTATATTTTTTTCATCTTCCTCTACTAATTTGTTATTATAAATTATACCAGTTACTCCCCAAGTATAAGCTAAAGAATATTCACCTTTAGTGTCAAAAGCAAGACTTTTAAATCTTTTTCCTATATTAGTATGGGCAGGTATATTATTAAAATTAAGTTTTCTTATTAAATTTTCTCTTATAAGTTTTTCTATCATATAATCAGAAGGTATTATAACATCGTATTGAATTCCTCCCACTTTAAGTTTAACATAAAGCTCCTCATTAGAAGCAAAAGTAGAGTAATTAACTTTTATTCCAGTAAGTTCTTCAAATGCTTTATTAACATCCAATGATCCGTCTGAACCATCTGATATATATTCTCCCCAGTTATAAACATTAACAGATAAATTTTTATCCTTATACTTATGATAATAATTAGTGTCAAACTTGCTAAGATCAATGGTTTGTCCATTTGCTGCTATAACTATTAGCATTAAAAATCCCAAAATTTTTTTTAACATTTTTATTCTCCTTTAATCTAAATACTTTACTGATTTTTATTTATTTTTCTTTTTAACTGCATTAAATATTTTTCTTTTTTAATCTCTTTTAAATTCATAATAACTAAACTTACAAGTACAACTATAAATATAACAGTAGATATAGCATTAATTTCAGGACTTACTCTCTTTCTAGTCATAGAGTAAATAGTAATAGGTAAAGTTTGAGAAGTTATTCCAGAAGTAAAATAACTCACCACAAAATCATCTAATGAATAAGTTAATGCCATCAAGAAACCAGCAAGTATACCTGGAAGTATATCAGGTATAACAACTTTCCAAAAAGCCATAGAAGGAGTACATCCTAAATCTAAGGCAGCTTCATATAAACTATTATCCTGCTGTCTTAATTTGGGAAGCACATTAAGTATTACATAAGGAACATTGAAAGTTATATGAGCTAAAATCAAAGTAGTAAAACCAAATTTTAATTTCATTATAACAAATAAAAGCATTAAAGATATTCCAGTTACGATTTCAGGATTTATTATAGATATATATGTAATACCCATAACAGCATTTTTTATTTTTTTATTGAAACTATTTATACCAATAGCAGCCATAGTTCCCAATATAGTAGCAAGTATAGAAGAAACAGCAGCAACTATGATGGTATTAAAAAATGAATTGAGTATTAAATCATTAGAAAATAATTCTTTATACCAATTTAGAGTAAAACCTGTAAATACTCCGCGTCCTCTGGCTTTATTAAAAGAGAAAAAAATCAGTATTGCTATGGGAGCATATAAAAATAAGAATATAAAAGCAATATAACTTCTGGATAATATTTTTTTTAACATAATGGCATATCCTTTATTAATTATAACAATTATAAAAACATACCCTTAACATCTTCATCTATTTGCTGCATAAGCATAATAGCACATAAAGATATTACAATTAAAACCAAACTTATAGCCGAACCCAAATTAGGATTATAAGACATACCTAAAAACTGCATCTCTATCAAATCTCCTATAAGAATATTAGATCCTCCGCCAAGCATCCGCGAAATTACAAATGTGCTCACAGCAGCTACAAATACCATAGTAACTCCAGCCGCCATACCCGGAAGACTTAAAGGAAATATTATTTTACTGAATACATTAAAAGAATTAGCACCTAAATCCTGAGAGGCTTCTATCAAACTATGATGTATTTTAGTCATTACCGAGTAAAGAGGAAGTATCATAAAAGGAAGATAATTATAAACCATTCCTATTAATACAGCAGCTTGAGTATTTATAAGTTTTATAGGCGAAAGTCCCATAAATATAAGTATCCTATTAATAATCCCATTATTTTCTAATATAGTCATCCAAGCATAAGTTCTAAGTAGAAAATTCATCCACATAGGAAGCATTACAAGCATTATCAAGGCATGCTGAACTGTTTTCTCCTGTCTTGATATATAAAAAGAAAGAGGATAAGCCAAAACCAAACATATCATAGTTGAAGCACTAGCTAGTATTACAGAGCGTATTATAACTGGTGTAAATGCTGTAACATTAGAAAAATTATTCAAAGTAAACTTTCCGCTTTGATTAGTAAATGCAAAATATATAACTAAAACAAGAGGTACTAATACAAAAACTAATGTCCAAATCAAATAAGGTATAGCAGGTATTTTTGTCTTCATATCATTACCTCCTCTACAGTTTTTTTCATAATATGTATATTCTCTTTAGAAACAGCTATTCCTATTTCAGTACCAGCTTCCCATTTTTCTGTAGAATGTATTATCCATTTATATCCATGTGCATCTAATATCATTTCAAAATGTACACCTTTGAATATAGCTGATTCTACTAATCCTGATATATTAGCATTATCAGGATGCACAACTATAATATCTTCGGGACGAATAACAACATCAACTTTTTCTAACTTATCAAATCCTTTATCAACACAGTCAAATACATATCCTGCAAACTCTACAACATAATCATTATGCATTATTCCGTCTATGATATTACTTTCTCCGATGAAGTCAGCTATAAATGCATTTTTTGGTTCATTATATATATCTTCAGGAGTACCAATTTGAAGTATTTTTCCTGCTTTCATAACAGCCACAGTATCGCTCATAGTTAATGCTTCTTCCTGATCATGAGTAACATATACAAAAGTGATTTCTAATGACTGCTGAATTTTCTTTAATTCTATTTGCATTTCTTTTCTGAGTTTTAAATCCAATGCCCCCAAAGGTTCATCAAGAAGTAAAATTCTAGGTTTATTAATTAATGCTCTGGCAATAGCAACTCTCTGTTGCTGTCCGCCTGAAAGTCTATTTATATTTCTTCTTCCATAATTTTCCAAATTCACCATTTTAAGCATTTGATGAACTCTATCTTTAATCTCTGATTTAGGAACCTTTTTCAAATTAAGTCCGAATGCAATATTTTCAAAAACATTAAGATGAGGAAATAATGCATATCTTTGGAAAACAGTATTAACTTCTCTTTTGTATGGAGGAGTATCATTTATAACTTTACCGTCAAAAAGTACTTCACCTGAATTAGGCTTTATAAAACCTGCTATAGTTCTTAGTATAGTAGTTTTACCGCAACCTGAAGGACCTAAAAGAGTTAAAAATTCCTTATCTTTAATATCGAGATTAAGATTTTCTAGTATTGTATTTTCATCGTAGGAAACATTAATGTTTTTTAAAGACACGATAATATTATCGCTCATAAACGACCCCCTATGCGTATATTTGCAATAGCCTCCGTAAAATTACGTATATACATCTTATAACGTATAAAACGCAGTTTACTCGTCGCTTACCCGCATAGGGTTTTTTTCGTTCTAGCTGATTATATAGATTAAACTATTAATAAGCCTTTCTTAGTCAACAGATACACCTGCAAAGAATATCCATTACTTGAGCTATTGCATAATTAATTTTTATTAAAAATCAATATAATATAAATACAAATAATGTCAATAGTATATAAAATATTTTTATGATTTTTTTCTTTTTTTGTTCAGGTATAAATATCAATCAGAAAATTCTGCTATCACTTTGCATCTTAAGCCAGTCATCTCATCATCATCAAACCAATTTGTATATATGATAAAATCTTTATTATTATTTAATTTATTTAAATTGCATAGATTTTCTATAACATAAATTCCATTTTTCTCACATAGCCTATCAGCTTGTTCATGCTCATTATGATTTTTTATTCCAGCATTATCAATACCTATAAATCTTATTTTTTTGATATTAAATTATTTATTAATTCATTGGAAATCTCTGTAGTATAATCATTAAAATATTCTTGACTTCCATAAGTATATTTTTCAATTTGAGCCGTATAAATAAAACAAAGTCATTTTCTTTTATTAAAGACAAATTAAAGACAAATCAATATTATTTATATTAACTTCTTTTATATTTCTTACATCAAATACTATTCCTTTGCTTTTAAAATATTCTAATGGTATAGAAATTTTTTCATAAGTATACAAATGAGTACCTACATGACCCATTGCAATATGTTTATTATTTTGATATTCTACCCATTTCATCACTTCGCTATTTCCAGATATATAATAAGTTAAATCTAAAAGCATATAAACTCCAAATTTTTTATAAATGTTTATATATTTTTATAATTTAAATAAAAGTCATTAATAATTATATTCCAAACCAATTTCAAATACATTTTCTAAAATCTCATCATTATTGAAAGGAGTATAATAATTAAAAGTAAAACTAAAATTATTATAATTGATGAGGAGTTTAGTATTTAAATCCATTTTATAATTAGGCGAATGAGAAAAATAAGTTATTATATTAAATAAATTGTTGAGGAAAGATAAATAAAGTCCTATAGAATAAAATGAATGGCTATCCTCATAAAAATATTCTACATAAGGACTTAATATAAAATCATAATTATAAATAAAAGTATAATTAATTCCCAAAAGGCTTTTTATATCATTAAGGCTTTTTCCTAAATTATTGCTACTTACAATATTATAAGTAACATTTCCATAAAGTTTAAAGCCTATATCAAATATATAAGAAGTTTCAAAACCAAGCATTAAATTATTTTTCTTTTTCAAATCATAAGTATACTTGGCAATTCCCATTAAGCCCAAATGTGATGAAGAATATTTAAGATAATACCAAGAACTATAATACTCAGGTTCTTTTAATAAATCTATTGATTTTGTGTCCATAATAAAACCTATAGAATGAGTAATATTTCTCTGATAAAAATTAAGCTCTGTATTGTATAATGCCTCATAATCATTATAAAGTACACTTTCGCCTACAAACATATACTGCCTGTTAAAACCTTCTCCGAAATGGAATTTTCTCTTCCCTATATAAAAACCTAAAATTTCATTTATATAATTAAATTGTATTTCATCAAATGTAAAAGAAAAATAAGCTTTATTATCATTTTGTTTTATTAGACTGCCGTTATCATAAATAAGATCTCTATTATCTTTGGTGTATATTCTAATTGCAGGCTTGAATGAAAAATAATAATTCGGATTAATATATTCAAAGCCCAAATAAAAATAGGCATCATTACTTAATATTGAATTTGCTATATATTGTGTTTCTTTTAAATCTACATAACTAAAATTATTTTTTATACCAAACTTAGGGTTTATATCTGCAAATGCCATAGATGATACAGCAAACATTAGAAAAGTTAAATATATTTTTAATCTGTTACACACGATATATCACTAATCTTTAAATAAACTGAAAAGAGTTTTCATATTTTCGCTTCTGAAATATGAGCTTGATGAACTTGAAGGCTCTGCTTTTTCTATACGACATATTGTACTTGTATTGGTATTTATTATCAAATTATAAAATTCCATATTATCAAAATAATCTGCATTATTATTTTTTTTATACACTGCTTTTTTTAATGCCTTTCCTCTATTATCAAAAAAATCTATAGTGTAGCCTTCATTATTTTTCTTAAGTGATGCTTTTGCATATGGTACGCTTCTATTTTTTTTAGTTAAATTAATTTCTTCATTGCTGATTTCTTTTTCTATTTTATAATCATCAATAAAATTTATAGACATCAAATCATTCATATTGGCGGCACCTGTTACAACATAATTACCCGCTATTTTTAAAGGCGAAACCTGATTTCTTGACAGTATAAAAAAACCTTGTTTATTAGCTAGAAAAAGAGTATTATTGTTTTTTAAATACATTAATTTATAATCTTTTCCTATTATCATATCAAATTTATTAACAGTTTTTTTACCTTCTTTTATATCAGTAAATGTACCTGAAAGTTTATAATTTTTTCCGTTAATATTATATATTTTAATAAAATCATCAAATATATTTTGAGCATGCAAATTAAAAGTAAAAATACTTATTATGAATAAAATCTTTATTAATCTTTTATACATATTTAATCACCTCTATTATAGGCATCTTTATAACTTTTATTATAGGATAAATACCAGCAAGTATAGATACTGATAATACCCATATAAATATTAAAACAGTATCTTTTAATGTTAGTAATAAACTTAAAGGATATCCATCTGTAGCACCGGGGAATTTAATTGTAAAACCTATAGTATTAAGTACAGAAGAAGCCCCATAAGAAATAATTATTGAAATAATAGAACTCAGTACTGCCATTATAATTATTTCCAAAAATAAGAGTAAAGTAACATTTTTTATATTTATACCCAAAGCTCTCATAGTACCAAATTCATTCAAACGCTCTAAAAAGTTTGTAGTAAGCATTTGCATAACTGAAACAAATACTAATATACTTAATATAAATAATGCTATCAAATAATTATTGGTATTCATATCAATTACAGATAATAAAAATTCATTTAAATCCTTCCAGTCTTTAGCTTCATAAGGCAATTTTTCCGAATTAAAATATTCATTAAGAGAATTTTTTATCTCCGATGCTTTTTGATAATCTTTTAAATATACAAGCAAATTATGAGCATTGCCATACTCAAATGAAAATACCTCATAAACAGAATTAAGAGGACAGTAAATAGTAATAGCATCAGCAGAACTATTATTTAAAGACATTGAACCTACCGCCATTAAAGAACCCAAACTTATTCCCTCTCCGAAATCTGTCATCAAATTCAAATAAGGCGTATCATCATAATTAATATTAAAAAACTCTCCCAAATCCTTTCCTAAAATCATAGTATCAATATCATCATCAAATATAGGAGTACCTGCCTTTAAAGAAACTGATGACATTATTTTTGAAGGTTTCTCATAGGCATATCCCGAAAAGAATTTACTTTTATTTTCATTTCCAACAAGTCCGTTTATATCAAGTTTCTTCTGATAATCATTAACTTCATTTATGGTATCAAGTTGTTTATAAATTATTTCAAAATCATTGCTATTAAGCATATTGATTTTTTCGCTTTGTTTATCCCAATATGATTTATCGGCTATAACAATAGAGCCTCCGCTAGCATTAATACTTGTAATGATTCCTTCTCTAGAAAAATTATTATATCCGCTTATCATCATAAGAGATACAAAAGACACTATAATAAGTATCATATTTAAAATTGTTCTGGTTTTATTATACCAAAGATTATCCCAAGCTAATTTTATTATATTCATTTATCTATCCATTAATTAAAATTTTTAATTATTTATGCAATATATCTAATATCCTTACCTGTCATATCTTTAAATATATTTTTATTAAAAGTCTGTCTATAATTATAAAAGTCTATATCTATATGCCTTTAGTTATTTATATAAAAATATTTTTTCTTTTTATAAAAGTTATATGAGAAAATTTTTCTTCTCTGATATAGTTGGCATTAAAATTTATCAAGTTATCATGAAAAATATTATTAATATATTTAAATACTTCTTCTGTTGTATGGAATTTAGCAAGATAACGACATTCAAGTAATGAAGAAGCAGCTATTATTGAAAATATAGAAATAACGATTTTCATATTAAACCTTATTATAGTTTCCCTTCTTTCATGATATATTTTGTATCAGCATAATCTTTTATCAAATCATCATGCGAAATAAAAAATCCTATACCGTTTCTTTTTTTTATAGTGTTTCTTATATACTCATAAATAAATTTACTAGTGTCAGTATCCAAATTTGAATTAATCTCATCGCCGAATATATAAGGAGACTCGTTTACCAATGCTCTAGCTATAGCAACTCTCTGTTTCTGTCCTCCTGAAAGCTGTTCTGGTTTTTTATTTTTTAAATTATCTATTTTTAAATTTTCTAATATTTCATTAACCTTTTTATTTATACAAGAAGTACCTTCATTCAAAAATTTAAGAGGCAAGGCAACATTATCAAATACGCTTTGAGTTTTTAAAAGTTCAAGCGACTGTAAAATAAGTCCTATTTTTGACAGTCTGAAATTACTTCTATCTTTATCATTTAATTTTGAAACCTCATTATCATTCCAATAAACAGAACCTGAAGTTGGAATATCTATACTAGATAAAATATGAAGTAATGTACTTTTTCCAGCCCCTGAAACTCCAGCCACCCAAACAATTTCGCCGTCTTTTATTTCTAAACTTATATTCTTATTTGCTTCTATAATATAATCTTTAGTTTTATATATTTTTGATATGTTTTTACATTTTATCATAATTAAAAATCAGCACCCTCCGCACTTAAAAATCCGTCCTTACCCTTATCATAAGAACTCTTTAATAAATATCCATAAAAACCTTTAGGATACATTTTAAAAGCTTCGTCTAATTCTCTAAAAGCCTTATCCGTTTCATTTACTTTCATATATGCCATAGACCTATAAATATATGCTCTGTAAATCATATAATCAGGCAAATTGCTTGTATCTTTCAATGATGTTATTATAGAATAAAATGCCCTGCTATTATAAAATCCTAAAGTAGCTATCTGCCACATTCCATATACCTGTTTTGCTTTTATATTATTTTTATCTTTTAATAATGACAAACGCGAATAATTGTACATATCAACTATTATACTGTAAGGGTATTTGCCGTTAAAAAAAGCAAGAGAAGTAATGGAGTTTGCAAAATTAGCATAAGCGGCATAAATATCTGAAGAGCCTTTTTTAAAAACTTTATCTTTCTTGATACTATTATATATATCTATTAAAGTTATATAATCTTCTTCAAAACTTCCGCTTGCAATAGAGATATTAGCCCAAAGAGTATAGCATTCTATACTCAAATACATTTTCTCTTCTTCGTTTAAATTGCTGTTTTTTACTCTATTTAAAATATCTTTAGCTTCGCTCACTCTTACAAGTCTTGAGCCTGAATGATATTCATTATTTTTATTATCTATCTCTTTTAATATAGCAGCAGCATCACTTGGAATCTCTCCGTATAATCTGCATAAAAAGAAAACGTTAATAAAAATCAAAACAATCATTCTAAACATTTTAATTTCCTTATATTTATTCAACTTTTTCCACAATACTTTCAATGACTTAATACTATAGTACAACAACTTGCTAAAAAAGTATTTTTTACTTTATAATTTTTTATTGTTCTTTTTCCCGATAACTTCGTCAAAGAGCCATACGAAGTACTTATACGGAGAAAGTGCAAATATTACAACTTTATATAATCACAATATATCAGTATATTTAATAATTCTTAAATATATTAATTAAACATTCCTTTTCCTTTAGAATTCATATCAATAATATTCTTTATAAAAGCTCCTTCTGGAAATATATCTTTAGCCATTTTCATATACTTATCATAATTAGCTTTATCATTATTTTTGAAATAAGTCTGAGAAGTCCATAAATAAACTATATGCTTTTGCCATTTCTCTTTAGCATTGCTTTCAGCCTTTTTTAATATTGGAATTGCTTTATCAATACCGCCTCCCACAAATTCAGGACTGTATGCTGTAAGTATAGCTTTACCCAATAGCGAAGGAAAATGATTAGCATTAATTTTCAAAGCATTATCATATATTTCTCCTGCCTTCCCTGAAAATTTTACAACATCATTAAATGAAGAATAATTAATAACTCCGCTCATAACATCAGCAACAGAAGCCATATAATCAGCATCTTTATCTGATAATAAAGGAGTATTCTTTTTGATATTATCATTTAATAATTTATAAGCCTCTCTTTTACTTCTAGGATTCATATATATATCCATAAGTAAAATAATATTCTCATAAGTCTGCTTTTCTATCTTTCCATAATTGCTATTTTTTACTTTTTCTATAGCAGCATTTAAATCACCTTCTTTATTGCTATTAGCCATATAATACAAGTTATAAAGTTCATTAAAATCTCTACTATATGAAAAAGCTGAAAAAGTCAAAACAAAAGATAAAAATAAAACTGTAAAAATCTTTTTCATCATATTAAATCCTCCTTAAAGCAAAGTACAATAAAAACTACCTATTAACATTGATAACATTATTAACTTTATTCAAATTATTTATATCAGAAAAAAACGGTTTATCTTTTATCTTAATATAAATAAAATAAGAAACAATCACAGATATGAAAGTAAATATTATAGAAATAGTATAATGAATAAGCCTATAAATTATAATATCATAATTAATGGATATATTATTTACCATCAAGCTAAAAAAGAATAATGAAAAATTGAATGCATTTACAATAAATTTAATAAATACAATTATATAAGCAGTTATTAAAGCCATATTTATATTAAAATTAATGCCTTTGTTTTTTATATATTTTTTCACAAAATAAATAGTTAAGCAAGTTAATATAATACCAACTATATTGATAATAGTAACAAAAGCATTTTGAATTATCATATAGAGCAAATTTCCTTGCATATGATTCAAAATATAAAATATTCTTATAAAATCAATAAATGTAAGAAATATATGATATAAAACACAAATAGCTATAGAATAAATAGGAGAATATAAAAATGCAGGAATTATAAAAAACACATTAAATATAGCAGTACAAGCTGATGCAATTATATTTAATACTTTAAAATCAAAAGGTATTAAATAAAATGGCAAACTCAATGCCGTATAGAATACTAGGCATAAAAAAGAAAATATAATTCTATTTTGAATATTTCCCATAAATAATATACTCCCAAACATTAAAATACTATAGTGCTTATTATCAAGTTCATAATCAAACTTTTATTATTATCAACACCGAAAGTTAATTGTAAAGGTGTTGTACCGTAAAGATTGTATCCTATTCCGCCTCCTACTACATACAATAAATTACCCTTATCAATACTACTTTCAAAATATTTACCATATCCTACATTTCCAAAAGCGACTAAGTATATATCATTAAAACCAGAAGGAAGGAATCTCATAAAAAATTTATATTCAAGATGAATAAATGTTAGAAAGTCCATATTTTTAAGATGAGCCTCCAAATTTGATAAAGGCATCATCATAAGAGAGTATAAATATTTAAACCCAATAGAATATTTCTTCTTACTTTTATCAAAATAGGCACTGTATCCTATATAAGGCATTATTCCTAATTCTCCCCAATGATGAAAGAATGAATAAGGTATACTAGCCGATATATTATAAGAATACTGCTTTTCATTAGGTATAATACTAACACCTACACCAGTATTGAATTTTAATTTATTAATTCCGTCATCAACAAATGTAGAATTTAAACCAATACTTTGATTAATCTTGAATATAGAATTTAATCTAAAAACTTCTCTCTCAGAAGAAAGTATTTTACCTATATTCATACCATAAGAAATAGATACATTATCAAAAGAATAGCCCAATTTTATTTGACCGTAATATTCTAAATCTTTATAATTAAATGTAGAAAATGGAGGGGTTATTCCCTGCTTATAATTTAAATCCAAAAAAAATCTTCTATATCTGTACTCCATTCCAATATTAGCAAACATTCCAAATGATGATTCAGAACCATAATCAAAACTTATTCCAATGCGAGGTGCATATATAAAATGCAAATTCTTCTTATAAGCATGTCCCAAATCAATGGAAAAAGGAAATCCAAAATAATTATAACTATAATGAAAACCAGATTGTACAAAATCATTCTGGGCAAAAAGGAAACTTGATAATATGAAAAAAATTAATAATATTTTATTTACATATGAATAATTTTTTATATTTTTAACTTTCTCTTTAATTTGTTCTCTAATTTTTTGAGTCTTAGGGTATTTATTTTTTAATTCATTGAAAAAATCATCTATCATAATATTTTTCTATAAACGGTTTCTATTTAATATTAATGAGTTTATATATTTTTTTATTTTTCCTGCAAAAAATTCTACTGTATTAATATCTATTCTAATTTTTATTACCACAATAATTTTATAATTAAAAGTAAAGTAAATGTGTAAATTTGTCAATACATATTTTAATATTTTAATTTCTAATATTTTCTATATCAAAAACTTCTCCGCTTTCAAAGTTTCTTACTTTTTCTTTTTCTGTAACAGTAATAAAAACCTGTCCCAAAGTTTTAATATATTCAAGTATATTATCTCTTCTACTATTATCAAGTTCAAGCATAGCATCATCAATAAGAAGAATAGGGGATTTTTTTCTATATTCTGATAGTATTTTCTCACTTGCAAGCTTCATTATTAGAGTGAACATTCTTTTCTCTCCTTGAGATGAAAATTTACGGGATAATGAATCTTTATAAAAAAACTGATATTCGGCTCTATGTATTCCAAAATAAGTTGTACGCATTTTCATCTGTTCTTGTAAAGTGTTTTCTAATTTTTTTATATATTCATTTTCATTTGCGATGTCTTCTATTGTAGATTGATAATTTATAGAGTATGGATTTTCATTATTGAAGATGCTCTTATATATTTCATTCATTTTTTCTTCTAAAATTTTTGAATACTTTTTATTTTCTGATGCTATATATAGAGATAATTTTGCTATATCATTATTATAAATATATGCTTCATTTGGTTTTGTATTTATGCAAATATTTCTCATTTTCAATAGCTTATTATATTTTATTAATACTGATAAATATTCTGCTGATATTGTTGATATTAGCATATTAAAATAATCGCGTCTTAATTTTGGTTCTGCTATTACTAAATCAGTATCATTTGGAAGAAATATAACATAAAGTATTCTTCCTATTAAATCTTTTCTTGATGAAATTTCTTTTTTATCTATTAATACTTTTTTTATTTTTTTTTGATATGCTATTTCTATATTGGTATCATAGTTCATACCATCTTCTCTGAAAACTCCTCTTAAAAAATAATTATCATTTCCATTTTGTACAAGTTCTCTGTCCAATCTTGTTCTAAAAGAGATTCCATTTCCAAGCATATATATGGCTTCAAGTATATTAGTTTTTCCGCTGCCATTATGTCCGTAAAGTACATTAATTTTATCCGAAAAATTGAATATATTTTCATTGTAGTTTCTAAAAGAACGTATTGTAAGTTCTCTGAGTATCATTTATGTATGACCTTTTTCATTTTATTAGTGAAAAATATTATATATTAAAATAATAAAAATAGTACTACTTTTTGGGTATATATTATTTTATCATTTAATTATTAAATTTTTATTAAATTGATTATGTTTTCATTTTAAACTATTGCTATTTAATAAAATAATATTTATTATATATAAAAATTTTCTATACCGCATATAAATGGTAAAAGCAATATGTATAATAATGAATTGATATATAATGAATTAATTGACAGATTTATAAAAAGCGAAGAATATTCAAATTTTGATATAAAAAATACAAAGAGCATAACAGGACTTAAAGGTGGAAGTGATGCATTATTTTTTGCATCTGTATTTAAAGAGAATAGTATATTAATAGTTAAAGAGAATGAAAGTGATGCTATGCTTCTTAGTCAGTCTTTAAATTTTTATAATATACCAAATTATTATTTCCCAGATTATGATACAGTACCATTTACAAAAATGTCTCCTATTACTGATATAGCACAGGATAGGATCAATATTCTTTATAAATTAATCAATAAAGAAAAATGTATAATAATAACAACTATTAATGCCATCACTAGAAAAATAGTATGTAGAAACGATTTAGATAAACTACTAGTACATTTGAATGTAGGCGATAAATTGGAGTTAGATAATTTTAGACTTACATTATACGATTTGGGATATGTTATAGAGAGGGAAGTTGCTGAGAAAGGCACTGCTTCTGTAAGAGGAAGTATCATAGATGTATTTTCTGTAGAATATGATAATCCTATTAGAATAGAGATGTTTGATGATGAGATTGAGAGTATAAGACTTTTCAATATAGAAGATGGAAGATCTTTTAAGAATGTAAATGATATTATTATTTATCCAGTGAGGGAAGTTGTTTATAGTGATAATCAAGTTGAAGATTTTATAAACAATAATTTAAATATAAATGATGAGTTAAGAGATAATATAATTAAAAGAAAATATTTTGCTGGAAGTGAAAATTTACTTCCTATGTTTTATTCTAATTTAGAAACTATATTTGATTATTTTGATTATGGTTATATATTTATAGATGATGCTTTGAAATTAAAAAGTAAATTGATAAATATTTTAGACATTATAAGAGAAAATTTTAATGATATAGATAATATATTTGATATGATAGGCGATATTGATAGTCTTTATATTGATAATAATTATTTTGCTGAAATTATAAAAAAATCTATTAATATATCTCCTTTTATAACTGATACCGATATACATAAATTCAATTTTTCAGAAGGCTTATCTTTTAAATCAAGATTAACCGATTTTTTAGATTATGTAAAAGAATATAGAGAAAAAGATTATTTAATTATTCTCTCTACAGGTCATTATGATCAGGCTAATAGATTCTATGAGATAATGAAGGATTTATCTCCTATAATAATAGCACCAGAATCGGAAAATAAAAAAAATGAAGAATATAAAAAAGATAATTTACAAAATGATACAAATAATTTAAATGATTCAAAAGAAGTTGTTAAAGAATTTATTATCAAAGATATTGATGCAGAGCCTGAAATAAAAAAAGACTATTCAAAGAATGAAAATAATTTTTATATAATTACAACACAGGCTTCTTCAGGTTTCATAAAGGATAATATCAAAACAATATTTTTGGCAGATTGGGAAGTATTTGGAAGAAAGAGAAAAAAGGTTCGTAAAATACCTAAAGTTAATAAGAATTTGATAGAAACATTTGTAGATTTGAATGTAGGAGATTATGCTGTTCATGTTAATTATGGTATAGGAAGATATTTGGGGCTTACTAGAAAACTTTCTAATGGTAAAGAAAAAGATTATATAACATTAGAATATGCCAAAGGGGATAAACTTTATATACCTGTAGAGCAGATGAATTTTGTACAGAAGTATATATCAGGGCATGGCGAAGCTCCTAAATTAACATTACTTGGTGGAAGTGCTTGGGATAAAATAAAGAGCAAGGCTAGAGAAGATGCATTGGCTACTGCCAGAGAATTAATAAAACTTTATGCTATAAGATCTAATATAAGAGGAAATGTTTATGGAGCGGATACTCAATGGCAAGATGACTTTGAGGCTTCTTTTAATTATGAAGAAACAGTTGATCAATTAAGGGCTATCAATGATATAAAAGAGGATATGGAAAGTGGTAAAATGATGGATAGGCTTATATGCGGTGATGTCGGTTTCGGTAAAACTGAAGTGGCATTCAGAGCTGTATTTAAAGCTATAATGGCTGGCAAGCAATGTGCTATACTATGTCCTACAACTATATTATCTCAGCAGCATTATAATAATGCCAAAAAGAGATTCGAAGATTTTCCTATAAGAATAGAAGTTTTGAATAGATTTGTAACTAGCAAGCAGGCTAAAAGAAATAAAGAATTATTAAAAATGGGTTCATGCGATTTGATAGTAGGTACTCATATGCTTTTATCTAAAGATATAGAGTTTAAAAATTTAGGTCTTATAGTTATAGATGAGGAACAGAGATTCGGAGTAAAACATAAAGAGGCTTTGAAAAAATTAAGATTGGAAACAGATGTATTAACTCTTTCAGCTACTCCTATTCCTAGAACTTTGAATATGGCTTTAACAGGAATAAGAGATATAAGTATAATAGAAACTCCTCCATTAAATAGAATACCAGTAAAAACTTTTGTTGCAGAGTTCAGTGAAGATACTGTTGTTAATGCCATAGATAGAGAATTAAAGAGGGAAGGACAAGTATTTTATTTATATAATAGAATAGATACAATAGAATCATTCGCCCTTATGATAAAAAAACTTTGTCCTAAAGCTCGTATATGCGTAGCACATGGAAGAATGACAGGCAATCAATTAGAAAAGATAATGGCTGATTTTATTAATCATAAATATGATATTTTAGTTTCAACTACTATAATAGAAAATGGAATAGATATACCTAATGCTAATACTATATTAATAGATAATGCAAATAAATTAGGTTTATCAGAACTTTATCAGCTTAGAGGTAGGGTAGGAAGAAGCGACAGAGAAGCCTATGCCTATATGTTTTATCCTAGCGATTTGGCACTTACAGAGGTGGCTTATAAAAGGCTTGAAGCTATTTCAGAACATACCGATTTGGGAGCAGGTTTTAAAATAGCTATGCGTGATTTGGAGATAAGAGGAGCTGGAAATATTTTGGGTAAAGAGCAGTCTGGAATGATATATCAGGTTGGTTATGAATTATATACTCAAATGCTTGAAGAGGCTACCAATGAATATAAGGGTGAAATAAAAGAAGTTACATTCGATACTGTTATAGATTTGAAGCATAATTTATTTATTCCAGATTCTTATATAACGGATTCAAAAGAAAAAATATCAGCTTATAAACTTATAATGCGTTCTCAAAGCGATGAAGATATTGATTATGCAAGAGATTTTATGATAGATAAATATGGAAAGCTACCTAAAGAATTAGAAGATATTTTTGATGTAGCAAGACTTAAAGTAATATTAAAAAGGGTAAGAATATTATCCGTAATAGAAGGACAGTATAATATATATGTTAAGCTTGATAAATATTCTAAAATAGATACTGATAAGGTTATCAATTTAATAAATACTTCTAACTCTGGAGTGTACTTCGATAAAGATAATCTTAATCAATTAATAATTCCTGTTGTATATGAAAAAGAAAATTGTTTGGATTGGAAGCTTGATAAAATAAAAAATATTATATTAGAAATAGAAGGAGAAGGTACTGCATATTTTAATTCAAAAGATAATCAGCAAGAGGATAAAAAAGATAAAGAAAATAATAAAATGAGTATAGCCGAAGCTAATTTAAAAAATAATAAAAATACTAGAAAAAGAACATTCTCAAAAAAAGTGCCTAAATTAATAAAGTTAAATAAAAATAAATAATTATTAATAATTTAATTATTGTATCTATATTATGTTGTTATACAAATAGTACATAATATAGATTTTTTTGTATTTTTTGATTAAAAATAATTATTTTTGATTGATTTTGATTGATTTTGATTGATTTATAATATGTTTTTTATATAATTATTAATATAGAGAACATATTAAAAATAAAGGAATTATAAAAGTGCTGAAAATAAGCAGATATGAATTAATTCTTGAAGTTATAAAAGAGAAGAAAAATATCAAAATAGAAGAGTTAATAGAAAGATTAAATGTATCAGAGGCTACAATCAGAAGAGATTTAACATTTCTTGAGAAAGCAGGAAAGATAAGAAGAGTTCATGGTGGTGCTATACTTATAGATAATCAGGAAGAGAGCTTAATTTATAAAAAAGAAATATATTCAGAAGAAAAGGAAAAAATAGGAAAATTTGCAGCTTCTCTAGTTGATAGCGGTAGTATCATATATTTAGATGCAGGAACAAGCGTATTTGCTATGATTAAATATTTATCTGGTATAGAAAATATAAAAGCAGTAACCAACGGATTAAGTCATATAGAAGAACTTTATAATAAAAAAATAGAAACCTACTTAATAGGCGGAAAAATGAAAATGCTTACAGGAGCTTTAGTAGGAGCGAATGCTGTTTTATCTATAAAAAATTTCAATTTTGATTTCGCCTTTATGGGAGCAAATGGTATAGATATTGATGGATATTCTACGCCAGACAGTGAAGAAGCTTTAATAAAAAATGCTGCTGCTTCTAAAGCTGATAAAACTTATTTTTTATGCGATGAATCTAAATTGCAGAAAAAGAGTTTGATTAATTTTTATAATTTAGATGAGTCATATTTAATAACAAATGCAAAGGAAATAGATATAAATATAAAAAATAAATTGAAAGGTTTATATATTGTTAATCAATAAAGTGAGGAATGACTTATGGTATATACTTTAACATTAAATCCAGCTATAGATTACTATATAGATATGAATAATTTTGAAGAGGGAGAATTGAATAAAGTTAATAATGCTTATACATTGGCGGGAGGCAAGGGAATAAATGTTTCTAAAGTTTTAAAAAAATTTCATATTGAATCTTTGGCATTAGGCTTTTGCGGAGGTTTTACAGGAGATTATATAAAAAAGCATCTTAAAGAATATTCAATTAAAGAAAATTTCATTTATTTAAAAGATGATACTAGAATAAATATAAAATTAAAAACTTCTAAAACAGAAAGTGAAATAGCAGGAAAATCTCCGAATATTTCAAAAGAAAATATAGATGAATTATTAAGTTTTATAAAAAATAATGTTAAAGAAAATGATATATTGGTATTATCAGGAAGTGTTCCCAATTCTGTTGAAAGTACAATATATAGGGATATCATATTAACAGCTAATAAAAATATAAGAGTAATTTTAGATTCAAGAGATAAAGCATTCAAGATAGGTTTAAGAGAAGGAGTATTTCTAACAAAGCCTAATAAAAAAGAATTAGGAGAATATTTTAATATTAAAATAGAAACAGAGAAAGATATTATAAAGTATGCATGCGAATTAATAAAAGAGGGCAGTGAAAATGTGATAGTATCTTTAGGTAAGGAAGGCTCTATACTTGTAACAAAAGATGAAATTTATAAAGGCAATGCTCCAGAGGGAAAATTGATAAGTTCTGTAGGGGCAGGTGATTCTATGATTGCTGGTATGGTTTATGGTATTAGTAAAAATCTTAGTATTACTGAATCATATAAATATGCTATAGCAAGCGGAAGTTCTACTGCATGTTCTGAAGGTTTAACTGACTTTGAAAATATGAATAAATTTTTATTAAAAACTGAAATAACAAAAATTAATTAATCTTATTAGTTGGAGGTACAAAATGCTGAAAGATGTTATAGCTTTAGATTGCATCAATATAGATCTAAAGGGAAAAACAAAGTCTGAAATTATAGATGAAATGATTGATATTCTCTATAATAACGGTAAATTAAATGACAAAGAAGAGTTTAAAAAGGAGATATTGAAAAGAGAATCTCAAAGTTCAACAGGTATGGAAGATGGTATAGCAATACCTCATGGTAAAACTAATGCCGTAAAAATTCCTACTATTGCAATAGGTATTTCAAAGAAAGGTGTAGATTATGAATCATTAGATGGTAAGCCTTCTCATTTATTTTTTATGATAGCAGCTCCTGAAAATTCTAATGATGCTCATATAGAATTATTATCGAAAATAACAACATTACTTCTTGAAGATGATATTAGAGAGTCAGTTTTAAGTGCAAAAACTAAAGAAGAAGTATTTAATATATTGATAAAAAATGCTGAAAAAGATAATGAAAATTCATCATTAAATCAGCAAAGAAGTATAAATAATAATTCATATCAAGTACTAGCAGTAACAGCATGTCCTACAGGAATAGCTCATACTTATATGGCAGCAGATGCTTTAATTAAAAAAGCTAAAGAATTAAATATAACTATAAAAGTAGAAACTAATGGTTCAAGTGGAGTAAAAAATGAACTTACAAAAGATGAGATAAAAAATGCAAAAGCTATAATAGTAGCAGCAGATAAAAATGTAGCTATGGAAAGATTTGCAGGAAAGAATGTTGATATAGTAGGAGTAAAAGAAGCTATAAAAGATCCAGAAAGATTGATAAATAATGCTGTAAATCAAACGGCTCCTATATATCATAGCAATTATGATGATAATCAAACTTCAAATAAATTGGCAAGAAAATCAAAAACAGGAATATATAAACATTTGATGTCTGGTGTATCTAATATGCTTCCTTTTGTTGTAGGTGGAGGTATATTGATAGCATTTTCATTTATGTTTGGTATTAAGGCAAGTAATCCAGATGATCCTTCATACAACTTTTTTGCTAAACTTTTAAGCGATATAGGAGGAGCTAATGCCTTCTTTTTGATGGTCCCTGTAATGGCAGCATTTATTGGTATGAGTATCGCTGACAGACCTGGATTTGCTCCTTCTATGGTTGGAGGATTAATATCATTGAATAGTGGTGGCGGATTTTTGGGCGGATTAATAGGAGGATTTTTAGGAGGGTATATAGTTCTTTTATTAAAAAAGATATTTAGTAAATTACCTGAAAGTTTGGAGGGAATTAAACCTGTTTTATTATATCCTTTATTTGGTATATTCATTACTGGTGCTATTATGTATTTGTTTATAGTTGAGCCTATAGCCGCTATAAATGCAGGACTTTCAAATTTTCTAAAAAATTTAGGTACAGGAAATTTAATACTTCTAGGTGCTTTACTTGGTGCTATGATGTCTACAGATATGGGAGGACCTATTAATAAAGCTGCTTTCACATTTGGAATAGCAATGATATCATCAGGACAATATGCTCCTCATGCTGCCGTTATGGCTGGAGGTATGGTTCCACCTTTGGGTATAGCATTAGCTACTACAATATTTAAAAATAAATTTACTTCAGATGAAAAAGATGCTGGAAAAACTTGCTATATTATGGGACTTTCATTCATTACAGAAGGTGCAATACCATTTGCTGCATCCGATCCCATAAGAGTCATTCCTTCATGTATAATAGGAGCTGCAGTTTCAGGTGCTTTATCTATGGCTTTTCATATAGAACTTAGAGCCCCTCATGGTGGTATATTCGTTCTTCCTATAGTTAATAATCCTATAATGTATTTACTTGCTATAGTAATAGGTTCTTTGATTACAGCTTTTATCCTTGGATTTATTAAAAAACCTTTAAATGATTAAGCATATATCTTATAAAAAAGGCTGGTAAAATAACCAGCCTATCTTTTTATTAAAAATTTAACTATTCTAAATAACAGTGATGAAATTTGTGAAATCCTAAAGAATCATAGTAAACATCTTTAAGTTTTGGAGATACAAGCAAAGGTTCTGTATAATAGTATATAGGTATTATAGCCTCTTCTTTCATAAGTAATTCTTCTGCTTTATGCATAGTCTCCATTCTAAATTTTTGATCTCCTGAAAGCATAACCTCATTAATCATATCATCATAAGCTTTATTACTGTAAACACTATAATTATTAGGAGAATAACTTATACATAAAGTCATAAAGTTTATAGGATCATCGAAATCTCCGTTCCATCCTCCTCTAGCCATAGTGATATTTCTGTCATATCTTGTCTGTAAAAATACAGCCCATTCCTCTTGAGTTAAAGTTACATCAATACCAAGATTTTCTTTCCACATCTGCTGAATAGCTTCAAATATTTTTACATGTATTCCTGGATCAGCTTTGAATTCCATAACAGGGAAACCTTCACCATTAGGGTATCCAGCTTCAGCCATTAATCTTTTAGCTTCTTCAACATTTTTATTATATCCCTCTTTGCTTATATCTATATATTCTCCGCCATTTTCTCTGAAATCACCTTCATAATCTGATATACCATAAGGTACTAATGCACCTGCAGGTTTTTCTCCTCCCATTGTTACTTGTTCTACTATATAATTTCTATCTATAGCAAGGGATAATGCTCTTCTTACTCTTATATCTTTTAATATATTATTAGTTAAATTCAAACAATAATAATATGATGATATTCTAGGCTTAATTACTATAAGTCCTTCATTTTGTAATGTTTTTATATCCTGTCTTGGGAAAGATCTTGCAAAATGTAAAGACCCAGCTTTAACACCAGCTACAGAAGCAGTTTCATTTTCCATAAGAACGAATGTAATTTTATCAGGTACTATTGTATCTACATTCCAATAATTAGTATTTTTTACCATTACTAAGCTTTGATCTCTATTTCTTTCTATAAGTTTGAAAGCTCCGTTTCCTATATAACTATCAGCATTCAAAGTCCATTTATTTCCATACTGTTCTATAATATCCTTTCTTAAAGGGTAAAAAGTAGGAAAACTTAAAAGCTCTAAAAAATATGCAGTAGGTGCTTCCAATTGCACTTCCAAAGTATAATCATCTATCGCTTTTATTCCTAAACTTTCTTTAGGCATACTTCCTGCAGTTATTGCTTTAGCATTTTTGACAGGTTCATGCTGATATCCGTACTGACTTCCAGTATTAGGATCTACAACTCTCTGCCAAGAGTATACAAAGTCATTAGCTGTAACAGGCATTCCGTCTGTCCATTTAGCATTCGTTCTAAGCTTAAAAGTATATGTAAGTCCGTCATCACTTATTTCCCAACTTTCAGCTACTCCTGCTGTTAATTTACCATTCATATCCTTTTCTACTAAACCTTCAAATGCATGTGTCAAATAAAATACTGCATCTGAAGTAACATTGATACTAGGATCTATAGTATTTGGTTCTGGTCCTGTATTGATAAATATAGATATTCCATCTTCTGATGATTTTTTATTGGAGCAGGATATCATAAATAATACAGATATTATAAATAGAGTAAATATTTTTTTTATCATTTTTGTACTCCTAATTTATTAATAATATATTGTATATCAGTCTTCTAAATAAGCTTTATAGAAATTATGCTGTCCCATAGAATCATACTGAACTCCTTTTAATTTCGGAGATATCAATATAGGTTCGCTTGCAAAGTATATTGGTATTATTGGCATATCAGTCATCAATAATTCTTCAGCTTTATGCATAGTCATCATTCTATGAGATGTATCTGTAATTAATGTTGCCGTTTTTATAAGGTCATCATATCTTTTATTACTGTATAAACTATTATTATTTGGAGATGAACTCAAAAATACAGAAAGGAAATTTATAGGATCATTAAAATCTCCATTCCAGTTGTCGCTTGCAATATCAAAATTTTTAGCGAATCTTTCAGAAGATAGATCTGCAGATTCTAATTCTTCTATTTCAACGTTAATTCCCAAATTTTCTTTCCACATTTTTCTAATGGCTTCAAATATATTTCTGTTTCTTCCATGAGTAGTTTTGAAAGTTATAACAGGAAAACCATTACCGTTTGGATATCCTGCAAGCATCATAAGTCTTTGTGCCTTTTTAACATCATTCTTATAATTTCCCTCACTTATATCTATATAGTTGCCTCCGTTCTCCCTAAAACCTCCAAAGAAACCATATATCCCATACGGAACAAATGCAGCTGCAGGTTTTTCTCCAGCTCTTGTGATGTTTTCAACTATATAATTTCTATCTATTGAAAGTGATAAGGCTCTTCTTACATTTATATCAGATAATGCTTTGTTTGTTGTATTAATAAAATAAAAATATGTTGATATTACAGGAACATCATGTATATATCCCAAATCTTTTAATTCTTTTATATCTTCTATTGGAAAATGTCTGGAAAAATGTAAAACACCTTTTTTTACAGCATTCAAAGAATATAGAGAATCATTTTTTAATATGAATTCTAATCTGCTTGGTATAATTTCATTACTATTCCAATAATATGTATTTTTTTCCATAATAATAAAATTATCCAATTTCCTATCAACAATTTTAAATGGACCATTTCCAATAAAAGTTTCAGGTTTTTCAGTCCAATTATTTTCATTTAATTTTATTATATCATTTCTCAAAGGATAAAAAGTAGGAGAAGTTAAAATCTCCAAGAAATATGTTGAAGGCACATCTAAAACAATTTCTAAAGTATAATCATCTATAGCTTCAATTCCCAAATATTTTGATTCTATCTCTCCTTTGTTAATTTCTTTAGAATTTTTTATTATACTGTATTGATAAGCGAATTTACTTTTGGTTTTAGGATCAAATAATCTTCTAAAAGAATAAACAAAATCTTTAGCCAATACAGGATTTCCATCAGACCAATATGCATTATCTCTAAGATTAAATGTATATACAAGACCGTCGCTGCTTACATTCCAACTTTTTGCAACAGCAGGTATTATTTTTCCGTCTTTATCTTTACTTACTAATCCTTCAAATATATGATTTAAATATATTAATGTATCTGAAGTAACATTTATACTAGGATCCATAATATGAGGCTCTTCTCCTATATTAATTTGCAATGAATAATATTTGTTTGAATGATTATAATTGCTTATACTATTTTCCATCTTTGAACAGGATATTATTGCATATATTAATATAATTAACAGTATAAAATATTTTTTGAGCATTCTATTTATCCATAAATGATATTTTATTATATTGTGAGTATATAGTTTATAACATATAATGTCAAATGCTATTTTTATGTTATTATTTTATAAGTTTGAAATACCTTATTATTTTTTTATTTATAAATAAAAAATTTTAATTGACACTTAATTTCGTTAATTTTTTGAAATATATTGTGAATAATGTTATTGTAGTACATACGGCAAAAAAATCTGCTATAGGCTCTGCTAATAATACAGCCATAACTTTATTTTTCATAAATAAAGGAAGTATGAATATAAGAGGTATTAGTAGTATTATTTTTCTTAATATAGCTAAAAATGCAGATATTTTAGCATTTCCCAAAGCTACAAATGTTTGCTGACATGCGGTCTGTGCCCCAAATATTAATGAACTTGCCATATATATTTTTAAAGCCCAAATAGAATAATATATAAGTTCTTCATTGCTTGTGAATATTCTTACAAAAAGATATGGAAAAAATTCTGATATTATCCACATTAAAGTAGAAAAAGATAAACTGCTTATCAAAAGTATTTTAAATGCATATTTTACTCTATCAATATTATTAGCTCCGTAATTATAGCTTATTATAGGTTGAGCTCCCTGAGTAAGTCCAATTATAGGAAGAAAAGAAAATTGCATAATACTGCTTAATATAGTCATAGCACCCACAGCCAAATCTCCGCCGTATTTTAATAGAGATTTATTAAATGATATGAATAAAATACTTTCTGTAAATTGCATTATAAATGGTGAAAAACCTAAAGCTAAACATGGAATTATTATTTTAGGGGATATTTTTAAATACTTTAATTTTAATTTTAAAATACTCCTTTTTGAAGTCATAAAGTATAATATCCATATACAAGATACAGCCTGTGATATAATAGTAGCAAGTGCAGCACCTCTTACATCCATATTGAATACAAATATAAATATAGGATCCAATATTATATTAATAACTGCTCCTATCAAAACAGTAAGCATACTTGTTGTCGCTTTTCCCTGTGCCGTTATAAAAGCATTAAGCCCCAAAGCTAATTGAACAAATATCGTGCCTATTGAATATATTCTTAAATATCTCATTGCATATGTAATGGTATTTTCACTTGCACCAAAAAACATAAGAAAGGGTTTGGCAAATAAAATCAGTATTACTGTTAATACCAAAGAAATAATTATTAATGTCATGGTACAGTTTCCAACTATTTCTTCTGCCTTATTATAATCCTGCTTTCCCATCATAATAGAAGCACGAGGAGAGCCTCCCATACTTATAAGATAGGCAAATGCTGATACCGCCATTATAACAGGCATAGTTACACCTACACCTGTTAAAGCAGTAGCACCTATATCTTGAATATGTCCTATATACATTCTATCAACTACATTATATAGAACATTTATTATTTGTGCAGCTATAGCAGGAAGTGCTAATTGAAATAGTAATTTTCCCACAGGCTTATTTGCAAGCTCATTTGATTTTAACACTGATTGATCATTCATATTTCACTGCTTATAATTTTTAATGCCTTTATTATAAAAAATAAATATTATTATATCAATAAGAAAATAAATTTTTTGAAAAAATGTTATGGATTTTTTAAAAACAATATTTATTATTTTTATCTATTTTATAATTTTTTATCATCATCAAATAAATCTTATATAGTAATAAAATTAGAATTTATATCTTTAAGCTATATTATTTTCAAATTAGTATTTTTAGTAAGTTCTTTGAATTTATCTCCGTCAATCAATATACTATGATTTTTGAGAAACTGCATAAAGATGTTATTATTTTATTTTCGCGTATAGCATCATTTTCTCTACTAACTGCATCTTTATTAGTTAATATGGGATTAATATTTCTAAAATTTTTTATTGTTAAAATACCTTTGAAAATCTTCTGATTTCCAAAAAATGAGTATCTGATAAGTTCATTGTGATAGTGTCTATTTTCATTCCTTATTCAAGAATGACAATACCTTTTTTCCAAGCCTCTCTGAAACTTTCTTTGAGATTTTGTTTCGCTTCTTTACTTAATTTCTGCGGATGTGAAATTATTGGTACTTTTTTAACCACATTAGAAAAAAGTCTAAAGCAAAATTGTCTTGATAAAGTCCTGTAGTTATTTGCTTATGCATCATAGATATTGGACTGTATCCTATTTTTATTATTTTTATGCTCGCCTACGCTAAATAATATGCAGTAAATAAATTTAGAACCTGCTTCGACTCGCTTTGTTTATTATCTTAGTGCTGTCAAAATCATTAAAAAAATATGAAGCTATTTTATTTTTTAATCCTCTTCTCTTAAACTGCCTGAATATATCATTTATCAATTCCTATAGATTTTAATACTACTTTTTTAGAAAATAATCCTACGCTTAAATTATTATCTTCAGCATATTTCTTTAATAAATTGTTTTCATCTTCATTTATTCTGAAAAATATAACATAGGTTTTATCTTTTCCTTCTTTCTTTTTTCTTCCTACTCCTGCTCTAGCACAGCCCCATTTTTTTCTTCAGACATTTTTAACCTCGTTTTTTTAGAATATTCAAAATGATTACTGTTATTAAAAGCATGCAGGTAATAATATTTAGTATAAATGTTAATGTCTGTATATTCATATTATTTGCTCTCCTTTTTATTTTTGCCGAACATCTGAATTACAACTATTAAAAAAAGCACGCTTCTTAAAAGTTCAAGCCAAGTATTTAAATTTTCTATATTCATCTTGACAGCTCCTTTATTTTTGATTATTATATTACCTATAGAAGCCATGGCTGGAGTTTAGCCGACTTAACAGCTAATAATCTTATTTCTGATTATTAATTAATGTTATAATATTGCCAACTAATTATAAATTGCTGTTAGAAACTCTAAGGCTTCCGTAAGCAACTCCTTTAATTAGGATAACTTTATTATATCATAATTTGTTTTTATGTTAATAGTTTTCAAGTATGTTCTGTAAAAAGTTATAAACATTTATATTTTTTATATATTATATGTATACCTATGAAGAATATATAAATAAAGAACTGCCTGTTTGTCAAGTTGCTTTTTTATCTGTAAAAATACATTTGGACGATATAGAAAAATCTAACGCCAAAGGTGGACTTCATCAAAATAATGATTATCCTTTTATTTTAATGAAGATGAAGATAAATGCCCTATAATGTTTATACAATCTTTAGTACATACAAAAGGAGAATTGACAAATCATAATATCATACTAGAGCCTTGGGAACAGTTTATAATAGCAAGCATATTCGGATGGAGGAGAAAGGACAATAATTTAAGAAGATTTAAAAAGGCTTATGTTCAGGTAAGCAGGAAAAATGGAAAAACTACTTTTTCATCTGGAATTGGTAATTATTGTTTTTTCTGCATATAAATATTCTTTTTTATTTATATAATTCTGATTTTGGTTTAAAAATGTCTTGTCTTATGCATAAGATAAGACTATTCAAATTAAATACATAATAATAAAGTTTTAAACAAATTGCAACTACATATTAAATATATTGTTTTTTTATTATTTAAGATTTTTTGAATAATCTTGTGAATGGAAGTTCAAAATCTTTATTATTTAATATTTCTTCAATTGTTAATATTTGTACTTTAGGATATTCTGTATTAAATATATTATACTGCAGTTTAAAATATCCTGCTCTTCTTGCTTCATTGAACATATCTTGTGTAGGTTTAGCATAACAAATAAAGCCTGCCATATCAGCTTTGTTATTTTCCATAGTACCTATTAAATCTCTAATCATACTTACTGTTACAGTTTTACTGCTTTTGACAGAAATAATCATTTTTCCTAATGTTTTTTTATCATCTTTATAGAAATATATAGAGCCGTCTATTCCTCCATCTCCGCTTTTTTTAGAAGATGCAAATCCTTTTACTCTTTCTATAGCCCAATACTGAAACTGATAGCGTCCTTCATTTTTGCTTGTATCTTCTTTATGTATCAATTCTTTAACCTGCTCCATAGTAACAGGTATTCCGTCTATAGTGTAGTCTTTGCCTTTCATTATTACAAGCGGATAATTATCTTTTAATCTTTGTTCTATTAAAGAACCTGAAAGCATGCATATATCAATACCTATCCATTTGCGGTTAAGTTGCTGGGCAGCATCTAATGTAGTACCACATCCACAGAAAGGATCCATCACAATATCCCCTTTTTTAGTTACAGCCTTTATTATTCTTTCTAATAATTCAGTTGGCTTCTGTGTAGGATATCCCATACGCTCTTTAGACATAGCATTAATAATGGGTATTTCCCATACATCACGCATACGCATAGTTTCTTTTATATATTGTTTATAAACTTTTCCGTCTTTATGTTTAATTTCTTTATATTTTCCATTTTCATCTTCTTTATTATATTTGGATTTTGAAAAATCGCTAATAGGTTCAGACGCTGCTTCGGCATCAAAATAATATAATTTGTTGTTCTTTGAATAGAAAAATATAACATCATGTTTTCTTTTAAAAAATCTTTTAGACTGACTTGTACCTTGATAGCTCCATATGATCTCATTGATAAAATTTTTATATCCGAATATACCGTCCAAAATTATTTTTATATAATGGCTGGCAGTAGGGTCGCAGTGTAAAAACAATGAGCCTGTATCTTTTAATTTATATCTCATTACTCTTAATCTTCTAGCCATAAATACCAAATAAGCAAGTATTTTAGGATTTTGATATTTTAATACTTTTACCCAAGCATTCCAAAAATCTGCAAACTCTTTATTATTATCTTCTGTTTCAAGCTCATTTGCAAATTCTTTAATTTCATCAAGCTTATCTTCTGTAAGTTCCCAAGCATCGCAGAATGCTATAGCACCTTCAGGTACAGGCTGCCCCGTATTAGTTGTATATATCATATTATAATTTCTGTTGGAATTAAAAGGCGGATCTAAATATATTAAATCTATGGAATTATTAGGGATTTTATTATTCATTACATCAAGATTATCCCCATAGAAAAGTTTATTTACATAACTCTGATTTTTATTTAAAGTGTTGCTTGTTGCTTGTTGCTTGTTGCTTGTTGCTTGTTGCTTGTTGCTTGTTGCTTGTTGCTTGTTGCTTGTTGCTTGTTGCTTGTTGCTTGTTGCTTGTTGCTTGTTGCTTGTTGCTTGTTG
>NZ_JARHYI010000018.1 GCF_029258575.1 Brachyspira sp.
TTTTTCTTTCATACTCAAAAATTAATTCTCTTAATCTTAAAAAATAATATGATGCTGTTGTTTTATTAACACCTATTAAAACAGAAGCTGTTCGGGCTGTAGTTCCTGCAATAAAATGTTCTATTAATTTCAATTGTTTTTCTCGGCTTAATTTACTTCGTTTCATACTTAAATTTTAACAAATTTTAGTTATCTAGGACAGCCCCAAAGAATATTAAATTAATTTATTAATTTGACTTTTAAAATTGTGGGATTATCATTAAAATTAAATATTATTTTTCTTATTTTCGCTATAAATATATATGAGATACCTATATATAGTACAACATTATATGTATTAAAAAATTTCAATATTTTGCTTAAAGCCTTTACTATGGAAAAAATCTCTATACAAGTTTCACAATTTTCATCTATATAATGAACATGATGATAGGAATGATAAAATATATAAAATACAGGAAAAATATATAGACGAAATAAAAATAGTTAGTATTATAATTAATCTCATATAGTATACATTATAATTTATAATAAATAATTGTCAATTATTAAATAAATGTTTTATAATCACATCTCTATATATAATATAGGTCTACTTATACTTATACCATAAACCATAGGCAATTCTATTAAAAAAGAATCTTTCAAATCATAAACATTTATATCTTTTACTTCATCATAAGAAGAAAGATAGCATGAACTTATTCTAGGAATATAATCTTTTGAAATGATAAGCTTCATTTTCATAGAACTCAAAATAGATGAATATTCACTGTAATCATCTTTAATATCATAATAATCATAAGCATTAAAAATGAATTTATTTCCATCTTTTATAGGTACTAATGAACTATAATCTTCTGTTAAATCATCTAATTTTATTACTCCATTTATATAAATCCCTATTTCATTTTCATTATTTATTTTCTTAAATTTAAAATTTCTAGGATAGTTATTTCTAGCTTCATCTTCCATTTCTCTAAGAATATCATCATAATAATAATCTGGAATAGTATTTTCATTACCTTCAGAAGAAGCAGCTAATTCTACCAAAGATTTTGACATTGTAACTATAGCGACCACTGTTATATTTTTATTACCATCTACTGTAACATACTGAGTATAATCTAAACAGCCTATAAAAAATAAAGATAAAAATAAAGAGATAAGAATTTTTTTCATAAACAATATCCTTAAAATTCAGTTAACATATTTTACAATAGAAAAAATAAATAACAACATAAATTTATAAAAACATTATATGATATCTATATATATTAATACTTATAAATCATTGTATAAAATAAACTGAGTATTTTATCATTATAATTAGTAAATAAAATATTAAATATTTTATTAAAAATAAATTTTATATTATATAAATACGCTGGGATACACTTTTTTCCCATTATTATTTTTTATGTTTTTATCTGCATTATTTTCTATCAAAAGAGATATAACTTTTCTCCATATCAATATTTCTATAATTATTATTTCCTTTATATGAAATCTTATGAATGGCAGTATCTCAATCATTATTTTGTAAATTAATATTTATTCCGTTTTTTATGAGTATTTCAAAAATATCATATTCTTCTGTTCCTATATTATAGCTAGAAAGTATATAGTGAAGTATACCATTTCCATCATTATCTTGTACTCCAAGATTCATAAGTGTTTCAATAGAAAAAGGCTATGATGATATATTAGCTTTAGAGAAATAATAAAAAATAAAAAAATGTTAAATTAAGTGATTCGAGCAAGTAGACCCTTTACCTATTATATAGCAATAATAAAGTGAGAAAAATCCACATCGATAAGTCATATCAAGTGTCTTATAAGTTTTTTCGGGCATAATAAATAAAAAATTAAACAGCTCGTAACTTTAATTCTCAGTCGTTTTTTTATTAACAATAATAATAAACTTGTTTCAAAAGTACTTGATATATACTAAAAATTTTTTATATTTTGTAAATGTACTATCAACTTTTTCCCATCGTATGCCATAGGTGGGACCAAAAAGTGCAAGTGTAAAATGAGTACCAAATA
>NZ_JARHYI010000073.1 GCF_029258575.1 Brachyspira sp.
TTGCCAATGGAAATATAGAATCTATAAAATATATAGAGCCATTAAATGATTCTACAGCCTCATGATCAACAGATGACTCTGCTATTAATACAGTATCTTCAAAATGAATATTCCTGAAATATTTAGAATTTTTCTTTTGAGGGTCTATAGTGATAACAAAATGAGGAGATATTCCATGAGAAGATAAAGGCTTCATTGCCGTATCAACTGCTATTATAATTGCTTTGTTTTTTATATCATGTAATTTTCTTATATTTTTTTCTAATGAAGGACCTGCAGATACTATTACTGCTGGAATATTTTTGTATTTATTAAAAAATTTATTAACTCCGTAATGAGAGGCAATTTCAACAGCGTTAGAAGCTATATTATAAGCCCAAAGTTTATCGAATCTTGAAATAGTGTTTATATTAATGATCTTTTTATCTACTATTGATAATACTTTGCTTTGATAATGTGTAGCCTCATCTTGAAATATAGAAGCATAAGATCTTGTAATGAAAAATTTTACTTTTTTTGTCGTTGTGATTGATATAAACTTCTCTATATCTTCATCATCATTACCGCCTATAAAGAAAGTTATTTTACCGTCTTCAAGTATTTTATCTAATTTGAAATTATATATTAAAGAATTAAAAAAATTTATATTAGGCTCAATTACAACAATAGGAACATTTAATTTTCTAACGGCATTAATAAGGTATCCTCCTCCTATACCGAATATAAATACTAAATCTAATTCTTCATCATTTTCTATTTCTTTTATTAAAGTGTCAGCTTCTTTTACTGGATCATAAGCACTATGAAGAAGTATAGTTTTTCCATTCTTTGTTGCTTTGCCTGATAACTTTTTAGATTTTGTTTCTATAACTTCTAAAGTGATACTTGACTCTTTAGTATTTTCAAGCATATTCAAAAAATCATAAGGATATGCTTTGATATTTTTATTTATTGCTTCTAAATTTATTTTTCTAATTTCACTCATAATATATTTTTATTAATTTTATTTTTTATAATAGGGTTTTTATTATAATTTTATGATTTTCTTTCTATTATATAGTTAGCTAATTCTATTAAAATCTTTTTAGCTTCGCTTTCTTCATAAGGTTTTATATATTCAATAGCATTCTCTACAACTTTTTTAGCTTCTTCTTTAGCTCCTTCAAGTCCGAACTGCTTAACATATGTAAGTTTTCCTTCCTTTTCATCTTTACCAACAGTTTTACCTAAAGTTTCATTATCAGAAATAACATCAAGTATATCGTCTTGTATTTGAAAAGCTAATCCTATTGCTTCACCGTATTTTGTTATGTTTTCTATATCATTTTCATTTATATTTTCAGAAGCCATTGCTCCTAGTCTTATTGCTCCTCTAATCATAGCACCAGTCTTTTTTGCATGAAGTATTTTTAACATATCAAAATTAATTTCTTTCTCTTCATAATATAAATCTATAAACTGCCCCATAACCATACCATTAATTCCTGCAGCATAACTTAATTCAAATAGTAATTTTCTTAATGTGCTGTCTTTAACATCTGCCTTTGATAATATCTGAAATGCATGAGTGAAAAGTCCGTCGCCAACAAGTATAGCATTAGCCTCTCCGTATTTTACATGAGTAGTAGGTTTTCCGCGTCTTAAATCATCATTATCCATAGCAGGTAAATCATCATGAACTAAAGAATAAGTATGTATAAGCTCTAATGATATAGCAGGTATTAAAGCCTTTTTATAATCGCCGCCAAAAAGCTCGCATGCCAAACATGTGAGTATAGGTCTTAATCTCTTTCCGCCTGCATCCAATGGGTATTTAAGCATTTCTATAAAGCCATTTTCTAATTCAATATTGCTTTTATCAAATACATTTTCAAGAGTTTTTTCTATATCTTCAAGTCTTATATTCATATATTCTTTAAGATTCATATATTTTTATCCTAATTTTAATGATTTTCTACTATTATATAGCAATAATATATATATAGCAATAAAATATAAAGTTTTATTAAATAAAAAAGAACCGCCTATAAAATATAAGCGGCTCTAAATATTTAGAAGAAAAAATTTATTTTTTAATTATTAAAAGTAATAACTTATTCCTGTTTTAGCATTAAGAACTAATTTTGTACTGCTAGGACTAGCTAAATCACCAGCAACAGTAGCACCGCCTGTCTGTATTTCTGTGTACCACTCTAAATCTTTAACAGGTCTTATATAAAGCTCTGCATAAACTACATAACCTAAAGTATAGAAAGGATTCATTCTTCTTTCCCTAGTTGCTGGATCAGGATAATTTTCTGTACCTTGAGTATATATCTCTTTAGCATTAACTATAGTTAAAGATAAAGCAGGTTCAAAATAGAAAGTAATATTTTCATCAGCTGAAGTGGCAGTAAAACCAATAGGTAATGCAAGCCCTATTCTATAAGGATTTTTAGCATAATATTGAGAAGGCATAGAGGCAATATATCCGCCTTGTAAATTACCTTGATTTAAATCAGCTTGAGCCCCCCCCGCTCCTATAACCGCACCTGTACCGCCAGGATCACTAGGTATAAAGCCTTTAGCAGTAATATAAAAACTATCATATATTCTTGATGAGTTTTCAATGTTGTTGAATTTAGTTGCTAAAGCAGTATCAAATCTCATTCTAAATATAGGTTCTATTTTTACTCTTTCAGTTTGTATTTTGAAATACATTCTAAATTCTCCGCCTATAGATTGCTGAGTAAAATTAATATTTGGGTTATTAATTTCTTTTATAGTAGAATTACCATAATTAAAGAAGAATCTTAAATGACTTAAAAAAGGAGAATCATAAAAATAATATCTTCCTTCTATAGCAGTAGATACAACTATAGTACCCCTTAAGCTTTTTCCATCAACATAAGAATCCTGACCAACGCCTATAGAAACAGGTATATTGATTCTAAATGCATCGTTCAAAGCTGTAAAAGTAAGTATAGGAGTATGCACCATATATGTAGGAGATTTCCAAGTGAATTCATAACCTGCAGCAATACCGAATAAATCGGAATCATAACCAAAAGCTGCTAATGCAGAGGGTACAAATTTTGTAATTCCATATCTATCTTTATTATTGGCATTTGTTCCTTGAGTAGATGGATCCCCTGTATTATTGAGTATCATACCTGCAAAATTATCAGCACCTGTAAGTCCAGCTGCAAATCTCCAATTCCTTGTACCAGAAAGTACACCGAATCTATCAGTCCTTATTTGAACTTGATTGGAATGTACTAGTATATCCATCATATTATCAGATTTATAATAAGCAAAAACATTTAATGTGCTTAAAATAAACAGTATTAATATTATTTTTTTCATTTTTTCACCTTATTTATTTTTTAAGGGCTTTGATAAATTAAGATAAAAGCCCTATTATTTTTTATTAATTAATATTTTTCATCATATACTTGTTTACCGTCAGTTAGCCAAGAAAGATTAAATCTTCTAAATACCATATCATAATTACCTCCGCCTGTTTGTCCAACATTTGGTTCTTCAGCATACGTTACTATAGTACCATCAGGCAATACATCTATGGAAGGATAACAAGCATTACCTGACTGTATTACTTTTTGAGCTGCATCCCAAGATTTACCTTCATCTTCACTCATAACAACTGTAAGTGTATTTCTTCCTGTTGAATTACAATTTATATGTAAAAGTCTACTTTTTTTATGTCCGCTATTAACAGATGTATATCTTACACCTTCAGCATTAGCTCGTCCATCTTGTAAAAATGTATCAGTTGAAACTTTCCAATTAACACCTTTATCTGAAGATGTGAACCATAATCTAGCACCAGCTGAATTGGGTCTTACAGACATTAATATATCCCCATTATCTAATTCAGCCACTACTTTTGGTTCATCTTGTTGATTATTATTTTCAGCTATACCTCTTACAGACCAATTGTTTCCATTATCTGTAGACACAATTATAGCAGCCCCTTTTTTACTGTTTCCTTTATCTCCAACTAACATAGCTCCCATTAATGTACCGTCTTTCATTGTTAATCCTCTTCCAGAAGCAGCAAATCCTTTATTATAACCCTTTTCCATCATTTTAGAATCTTTAAAAATAGGATCTTGAACTTCTTTCCATTCAGACCAAGTTAATCCATCATCTGTACTTCTTGACATTGTTACTTTAGAATCACCGCCTACACCCTGATTCCAAGCTCCGCCTGCTGCTGCGAGTACTACCAAATCTCCATTATTACATGAAAATATTAATGGATCTCCATGAGCCTGCGATTGACTTGTAGCTTTTGGAGGTATAGTAATAGCTTCCCCCCAAGTTTTACCCCCGTCTTCACTTCTTTTTAATACTATATCAATGTTTCCAGAACCAGCAAAACCTACATCTGATTCTGATGATTTTCTGCTATCTGATACTGCTATTAAAGTATTTTTTTTTGAAACAACTATACCAGTAATTCTATAAACATCTCCATTTTTAGTATCAAATAAAGTTTGATGAATTTCCCAAGGGGATTGTTGCTGTTCTGTGGTTAAAAACCAGTTTGGTTTTCCACCGCCTCCTCCCGGACCTGTTGTAGCTTTGTTGCTACAAGAAATTGCAAATACTAATGCACATACTAATGCAAAAGATTTAGTAAAATTTTTTTTCATAAGTATAAACTCCTCTAAAAATTAAATTTATATTGCGGACATTTAATGGGTAAATGCCTAAATAACAG
>NZ_JARHYI010000135.1 GCF_029258575.1 Brachyspira sp.
CTATTGTAGGATTCATATCCAAAAAGATTAATAAAAATCAAGAAAAGAATGCTAATGAGTAGAATGAGTAAATAAGAGAGTTCATAAAGGAGTTTTTAATGGATACAATTTATTTTTTAGTACAGCAGACTATGTTTTTTTCTATTCCTCTTTTACTTGTAGCATTAGGAGGAATGTTTTCAGAAAGAAGCGGGGTTGTTAATATTGCTCTTGAAGGCATAATGATAATAGGTGCTTTTGCTGGTATATTTTTTATAAGCAGATTGGGTGATAATTTTCCTCCTATGATTACATTATTAATAGCTATGATTATATCCGCTTTATCAGGACTTGTATTTTCACTTTTGCATGCTTATGCTGCTATTAGTATGAGTGCAGATCAGGTTATAAGCGGTACTGCTTTAAATATATTTGCTCCTGCTTTTGCAATATATGTAACAAGGGCAGTTCAGGTTGTTCAGCAAATAAGTTTTGTAAATAATTTTAGAATAGAATCCGTACCAGTACTTGGAAGTATTCCTATAATAGGCGGATTATTTTTCAAAAATACTTATATAACTACATATATAGGTTTTATAATACTAGCTTTATCTTGGGTTTTGCTTTATAAAACTAGATTCGGACTTAGATTAAGAAGCTGTGGAGAACATCCTCAGGCTGCTGATTCTGTAGGTATTAATGTTTATAAGATGCGTTATATAGGAGTTGGTATATCAGGAATTTTGGGAGGTTTAGGAGGATTAGTATTTGTTATTCCTACTTCTACAAATTTTAATGCTACAGTTGCAGGTTATGGTTTTTTGGCTTTGGCTGTATTAATATTCGGACAATGGAAGCCTATGAGAATACTTTATGCTGCTTTCTTTTTCGGTCTTATGAAAACATTGGCTTCTGCTTATTCTGGAATACCAATACTTGCAAGCTTGCCTATATCTAATAATATATATAAAATGATACCTTATATTACAACTATAATAGTTCTTGCATTTACATCAAAAAAATCACAGGCTCCGAAAGCGGCTGGTATAGCTTATGATAAATCTGCTAGATAATATTATTGTTTTATTTAATTAAAATTAATGGGATTTTATTATGCTTAAATATGATCCAAAAGAAATACTAGATTATGTTATAAGATGTAGAAGATATTTGCATAGCATACCAGAATTAGGTTTAGATTTACCTAAAACAAGAGAGTTTGTAATAAATGAACTTAATAGTTTTAAAAATATTGAATATACAAAGAATAAAAAAGATTCTGGTATTATAGCTTTTATAAAAGGTAAAAAAGAAGATAATAAAAAGACTGTAGCTTTAAGAGCTGATATGGATGCTTTACCTATAAAAGAAGATACTAATTTTGAATATAAGTCTTGTAATAATAATATGCATGCATGCGGACATGATGCACATACTGCTATACTTCTTGGGGCTTGTAAAATACTTAATGATAATGCTAATAAGTTTTCAGGCACTGTAAAATTTTTATTTCAAACAGGAGAAGAGATAGGAGAGGGTGCTAAAATAATGATAGAAGAGAATGCATTAAGAGATGTTAATGCAATATTTGGTGTGCATGTAGGAAGCTTTGCTCCTGATACTCCTAATGGTGTTTTTATCATACAAGAAGGTCCTATTATGGCATCTACAGATAAGATAATAATAAGAGTAAAAGGAAAGGGTACGCATGGGGCTTATCCTCAGGCTGGAATAGATCCCATAGTTATGTCGGCAGAGATTATTAACGGACTTCAGACAATAATTACAAGAGAAATAGAATCTTCAGAAACTGTTATATTATCGCTTTGTAAAATTAGTGGAGGAAGTGCTTTTAATATTATACCCGATACTGTTGAAATAGAGGGTACTATTAGAACTTTTAATAATGATGTAAGAGAGTTTTTTATAAAAAGAATAAGAGAAAAATCTAAACTTATAGCTAATTCTATGCTTGGAGAATGCGAAATAGATATAATAGAATATGCATGTGTAACTTTAAATGATGCTGAAATTACAAATGATATAAAAAATATAGCTTGTAATATATTTTCTAAAGAGGCTGTGTGGAATAAATATTATAAGCCTAGTATGGGAGGAGAAGATTTTTCTTATTATTTGAGAGAAGTGAAGGGATGTTTTGCTTTGTTTTCTACTATAACAGAAAAAAATATACCTAATCATAATAGTAAATTTGAAGTTAATGAAGAAAAATTAAATATGCCTTCAGAACTTATGGCTAATTGGACTTTTAATTTCCTAAATAATTAATATATATATTGGTATGATAATATATTTTGTAAGAATTTATTGACTTTCTTTTTTATTTTTTATATACTATAGAATATGTAAAAGAGGGGTTAATCATAAAAATGTGCGATGAATTAAATAGTTTATTAGAAAATTTGGATTATAAAAGTTTATTTGATAATATTTTGACAATAGATGAATTATTAACTGATGACATTCTATTGGATGATATTTTCAGTGAGAATTTATTTGTATTATCTTTTGAATTATTGGATATGATAAAATCTAACCCAGAAAATTATAATATATCTAATATAAATGAAGATGATAGAGTTAAGGCTATATCAAGTGTGATTAGAAAAATGGAATTGTCATTTATAGAATTTTAATTTTTAGTGAATCCTTTCAAAAAACCTTTTATAAAGAAAGCACCATAAGTTAAATGTGATAACAATATACCTATAGCTTTACAAAAACCTTTTATAGGAGATAATGTGTTTATCCAGCTTCCAATTAAACATAAAGCATAAAAACTATGAGGAAATAATAGCAAATAAAGAAATATATTTTTATTTACAGCATGAATATAATTATTTAATATTTGAGGTAAATTAAAGTATAATGCAAATGGAATAAAGATACTATAAAGTAAAAATATAGACGGTATAAAATATGATAAACTTAATGAGTTTCCTCCGAATCTTTGTACGAAATATCCTCTATGCCAAGCATAACCTTTAAGCTGTTTAAAATGCCCAAAAAATAAATCTCTTCTATGATGATAAACCAATGCTTCTGGAGTATATAATATTTTTTCTTTTTGTTTCATTATATTATTACAAAGAATAGTATCTTCACCAGGCCAATATTCGCTATCAAATCCGCCTACTTTTTCATAAAGCTCTCTTGTTATAATAAAATTGCAGCTTGGATAATCATTAACATACTGCACCTTATCTGGTATATATCTAGCTTTATGCTTTCCGCTCATAAGTGTAGAACTGTAAATAAGTCCGCTTATCTGCTTTGAAAAATTGTCTTTAGGAGTATTAATAGCAGGTCCTCCTAATGCTTCAACTTTTCTACTTTGCATTGCTCTTAATGCATTATGAAGCCAATCTTTTTCAGGATATGTATCATCATCTAAAAATGCTAATATACTTCCGTTTGATTTTTTTACTCCCATTGCTCTTTTTATTGCAGGTGGAAATTCTCCTGTTTCTATTATTTTGATTCTTTCATCTTTAAATAGTTCTAAATCAATTTCATTATTAGTACATTTATCAGGAAGTATTATCACTTCAAAATTCGTATATATCTGTTCTAATAAATATTCAGTTTCTTCTTTTATATAATCATTAATTTTTTTTAAAGGTATTATTACACTTACAAGAGGTTTTTCTTTTAACTCATCAAATAAATCATTATAGAAATGAACTATATTGAGTCTGTAAAATATTGCCAAAGTATCAATGAATGTTCTCCAAAGAGTAGGAAACCTAATAAATCCAAAATGTCTATTAGGATTAACTATTACAGGTGCAGACACTATTTTTTTCCCATTAGAATTGCAGGCTACTAAAACTTCCAAATCATAAGCGAATGCTTTAACTAAAATTCTAGGAAAAATATTTATTATAGCATCTCTTTTGAAAAGTTTTAATCCAGTTTGAGTATCCTGTATAGGAAGATGAAAAAATATCTTCACAAACATAAAATAAATAAAAGATATTAACTTTCTTATATTAGAATAATTAACTATAGAATCTTTATGCCTTTTAGAACCGATAACAACATCAGCATTTTCTTTTTGCATAATAACAAAGAAATTTTCTAATTGAGAAGGGTCTATTTCCATATCTCCATCGCAGAATATTATATACTCTCCGTTAGATATTTCGCATGCTCTTTTTAAAGCATGTCCTTTTCCCTGATTTTCTCTAGCATAAACTCCTATTATATTTTTTAAATTTTTATTTGTATTATTCTTTTGAAAGTTTAAGCATATTTTTTGTATTTCTTCTTTTGAATTATCGCTGCTGCCATCATCTGAAATTATTATTTCAAAGTTCATAAAAAACGCAGTGACTTTTTCTATTAATATGTTTATATTTCTTTCTATTGTTTTTTCTATATTATATACTGGAACCAATATAGATACTAATTTATTTATCTTCATATTTTACCGCTTTTATAATTTTCCTATAGAATGATAATAAGATATTATACAAAAACTATTTAATTTGTAAAGATGTATATAAATGGAAGTTTAATAATATTATTAAAATTTAAAAGGCCAGCCATTAATTTTTATTTTATTATTATCTATAGTAAATTCAACTGAAATATATCCTTTATAATTATCAAAATCTTTTTGGCTGTAAATATCAGTAAAAAAATATATTTGTTGGTTACTTGATCCTATGAAACCTCTTTCTTCATCATAAAGTTCATCAATATACTCTCCGTCTATTAAAACATCAGTATATTTCAATAACTCCGAAGCTCCATCAAAGTTTGAAGTATTAATTTCTTCTAAAGTATATCCACTGAAAAGTATTACAGATAAATCATTTTCTTTACACCATTTAGCAATATATGATAAGCCTTTTGACTGCAGTATAGGCTCTCCCCCAAGTAAAGTAATTCCTTCTATATTATAATTTTTTTTACTGTATTTGATTTTTTTTATAATATCATTACAATCTATAATATTTTTTTTTTATGATGGGCTGCATTTGAGTATTGCAGCAATTTCTGCATCTTTTCATACAACCTTGAGTCCATATTGCAAATCTTTTACCTATACCTTCAGATTCTGTGCATTCTCTTATACTATCAATATTCAATAACATAATTTGATTATTCTAATTCGAATTCAAAATCTGATTTTTTAGCATTAAGCTGAACTATTTTTATAGTTCTTCCCTGAAGAGAATCTATATTTTCAAATACAAAATTTGAAAGAGGATTAACTATTTTACTTTCAAGTACATTCAAAACACCGCGTCCTCCATTTTTTATATTAACAGCATTAGATATTGCTGAGTATGCATTATCTTCATTTTCAAATTTAATTTTAGATTTATATTTTTCTTTTATAAATGTTTCTATAGATTTAAATTTACCTCTTGCTATATTATTAAGGAAATCAGTACTATCAATGAAATTGAAAGGTACAATATTATCACCAACCCTATTTAAAAGCTCAGGTCTTTTTAATTCTTCAACAAAATGTTTTTTTACATGTTCTAAAAACTGCTTATATACTTCTTCTTTATCAGCAGTATAATCTATTTCACTTGCACCTATATTTGAAGTAAATATTATAACAGATTCAGAAAAAGACATTGTTTCACCTTTACCGTCTGTTAATCTTCCGTCTTCAAGTATTTGTAAGAATTTATCGAGTATTCTTCCATGAGCTTTTTCTATTTCATCAAATAAAAGTACACAGAATGGTTTTTCCTTTATAGCATTAGTAAGCTGTCCACCTTCCTCATAGCCCACATATCCAGGAGGAGCCCCTACGAGTCTTTGATCGCTATGTTCATGGTTAAATTCTGACATATCAAATCTGATACAAGCCGTTTCATCCCCAAATAAAAACTCTGCTAAAGATTTAGCTAATTCTGTTTTACCAACACCTGTAGGTCCTACAAAGAATAATACACCTTTAGGTTTTCTTTGTTTTGATGAATGCTGTATACCAGAAAAACCTGTAAATGCTCTTATTATTACATCTTTTACTTTTTCTATAGCTTTGTCTTGACCTTTTACTCTTAAAGTTAAAGTTTTTTCTATATTAACTAATTTACTTTTACTTAAATCTTCCCAAGGACTTTTTTTCTCGCCGTATTTATATAAATTAATTATTTTATCAGCACTAAGTTTAGTATCTAATTGCATTGAAAGTTTCATTATTTGTGCTATATCTTTAAGTTTAAATCCTTCCAAAGAATCTATAAAATCATTTCTTCTGTTTTCATCTAATGGAGGAGCAAAATTTATTAAACTTTCATTATTTAATATAAAATTTTCCCTTTCAGGTCTTGCAGGAGTAGGTATATTAATGCAGCTTACATCGGGATTATTTAAATAGTATGATGAAGGTATTGTTGAAAGTTTATTTGTAATTATGATTATTGATCTTTTTTGTTCTTTAAAATCATTATCAAACATATCATAATTCATAGATTCTCTTAAAGCTTTTCCTATTATAGATAGCCAATTTCTTTCATTCTCACTTAAAGAGGCATTAGCACCGAATATATAATCAGAATAATCTATAATAAAACATATATGGTTATTTGCTTTTGATTTTATTTGCTGAAGTACATAATTAAAAAATTCATTAATATCTTTATATTTAGGACCTTGATTATTGTTCTCATCTGCTAAATCATCATCGTCTAAACTATAAGTATTACTTGGAGCCTGATTTGCTTTCTCTTCGCTAAATGTTAAATTAGAAATTTTTGAAATATCATAATCTATTCCATCAACTCTATCCCATTTTATTACATTATTAAATTTACTGTCTTCATTTAAAATTTTAATAATATAATTTGAAATATATTCATATTTTCCTGTTTTTCTATTTCTTATGATATCAGAAGAATTTCCGCTTAAAATAATAGAGCCTTTTAATTTAGAATCTCTTATAAATCTTTCAAGCCATAAATCAATTTTTTTCTCTTCCATTAATAAAACTCCTTACAATGTTCTTTCATTATGATTATCAATATCTATAGCACCTTTAGATATTCTATCAGGATTTTCCCATAATACTTGTTTATCAGACAATTTTATAGAGTAAATTTCTTCCAAATCTTTATTAAATTTATCTATATCTTTAACGCAGGTTAAACCTTCATAATTATCAAAAATATATTCCAATTTTCCATTAAGTCTAACCTTGCATACAGCTCTTTTTCCTAAAGGTTTTTTAGCTATTATTCTTACTATTCCTCCGTTATCATCTTTTATAAGTTCAGGAGCTGAAACTTCAAACTCGTTTCCTTTTAATGATTTAATTATAGATTTTACAACTTCCTTTCTAACTTCTTCAGTTATTCGTATATCCTCTGTTTCTTTGTCTATTACTTCAATATCTTTTACTACATTTTCTATATTATCTGAAGCATTATTTAAATACTCTTTAGCAGCTTCTATTTGTTTCAATAATTTATCTCTTTTTTCAATATTTTCTTTGCTTTCAATATTTTCTTTTTTTAGATTATCTTCAATATCTTCTATTTTTGTCTGCAGTACTCTTTTTTCTCTCTCTTTTTCTTTTTTAGCCCTCCATTCGCCTGCATTTGCATTGGCTTCGTCTATAATACTTTTTACTCTGCTCTCTATTCTTTTGCTGTAAACTTTCATCTCACTATTTATAACGCCTTCATCATTTAATAACTCATTTCTTAATACATCAAATTTATCTTTGGCAAAATCAATTAAAATAATATCATTTATAGCACTTATAGTCTTATTAAAATAATCTAAAATGGACTGCTTATTTTTATCCTTTTGCTCTCTTATTATTCTCTCTTGTTCTATTTTTCTATTTAATGCCACATTTATTAAA
>NZ_JARHYI010000146.1 GCF_029258575.1 Brachyspira sp.
TGCTTCAGCCTGCTCCATAAGCATTCTTACATCAGCATAAAATTCTTCCAACTTTTTTTCTAAATCCATAAAAATCCTTATATTATAAATTGAAATAAATGAAGTTATATCATAAATAATTTTAAAGTAAATAATGAAAATAAGAATATTTTAATACTCATTGTTTTATTATATCATTATTTACTTTAAAAAGTCTGATACTTATTACTTTATGAATGTAAAAAAAGTTATTTATATTTTTTAAACTATTTCTTTATTATAATATATATTTTGATAAGTATTAGCATTATTAGAAAGTTCTATTATAGTTTTTACAAAATTTATATTATCATTCAAGCATGGGCATAATATAAAGTCTTTAATATTATATTCATTTAAAGCTTCTTCTCTGTATTCAATATCTATTTCATAAATGGTTTCAGAATTATCTATTGTGAATGCTAGCGGATATATTATTAATTTTTCTCCACTGTATTTTTTTATTGTGTCTATAGTAGAAGGTCCTATCCATTCAACTTTTCCTATTTTTGACTGATAAGAAAGTACAATATCTTTGAAATTTATTCCTTCTTCATATAATTTTTCTTTTAATATTTTTACATTTTCATTGCATTCATATTCATAAGGATCACCTTTATCAGCATACATTTTAGGTATTGAATGTGCTGAAAATATTAATATATATTCTTCTGGATTTTTATTTACTATGCTGCTCTTTATTAGTTCTATTATTGAATCATTATAATAATTATTGTCATAGTATCTGTCTATTATATTTATTTGAGGATTATATTTTAATTTTTTTATAGCTTTATAAACGCTTTCTATTGATGATTTTATAGTAACTTCGGAATATTGAGGATACATACTAAATAATGTAATTTTATCCATACCTTTTTCTTTTAGTTCTTTTAATACATCATATGCATATGGATAATTGTAATTCATAATATATTTATATTCTATGCGATTATCCAATTGATTTAATTTGTTTACTAAATTTTCTGTATAATCATTTATTGGAGATTTTCCTCCTATAGCTTCATAATGTCTTATTACATTTTGTTTTATTTTTTTTATGATTTTTTTTCCTATCATGCCTCTTATAAAATTGTTCTTAATATTTAGTATGTAATAATCATTAAACATATTAACTAAGAAAGTGTTTATTTCTTCTATATTTCTGGGTCCTCCCATATTCAAAAGAATAGCTGCTTCTTTTTTGTTTATTAAATTCATCATAACAATAATCCTTATTAATAATATTTATTAATAAATAATATATCTTTTTTAATTATTAGTCAACAATTTTAATATTTTTAATATAATTTTTTATTTTAGTTTATAATTTTTTTAATATTTCATAAAAAAAGTCATTAATACTCTTGAAATAAAACATTGTATTTAGTATAATATATTTATTGATAAGAAATACTATTAAGGAGTTTATAAATGTCTAATAAAAAATTAACAACTGAATTCGGGGCTCCCGTTGAAAATAATCAGCATTCTATGACAGCTGGTAAAAGAGGACCAATGCTTTTACAAGATGTATGGTTTATGGAAAAAATGGCTCACTTTGACAGAGAAGTTATACCAGAGAGAAGAATGCATGCTAAAGGTTCAGGAGCTTATGGTACTTTTACAGTAACTCATGATATAACAAAATATACTAAAGCTAAAATATTTTCTGAAATTGGAAAGAAAACTGAATTATTCGTAAGATTCTCTACAGTAGCAGGCGAGAGAGGAGCCGCTGATGCTGAGAGAGATATCAGAGGATTTGCTATTAAATTTTATACAGAAGAAGGAAACTGGGATTTGGTAGGAAATAATACTCCTGTATTTTATTTTAGAGATCCTTTAAAATTCCCTGATTTGAATCATGCTGTAAAGAGAGATCCTAAAACTAATATGAGAAGTGCTCAAAATAAATGGGATTTCTTAACTTCTTTACCAGAAGCTATTCACCAAATAACTATAGATATGAGCGACAGAGGTATACCTTACAGCTATAGACATATGCATGGATTCAGCAGTCATGCTTATAGTTTCATAAATAAAGAAGGACAAAGATATTGGGTAAAATTCCATTTCAAAACTCAGCAGGGTATTAAAAATTTAACAGATCAGGAAGCAGAAGCAATAATAGCAAAAGACAGAGAAAGTTCTCAAAAAGATTTATTTAAAGCTATTGAAAGCGGAGATTTCCCTAGATGGAATATGAAGATTCAGATAATGACTGAAGAACAGGCTAATGCAAGTAAAAGAAATCCATTTGACTTAACAAAAACTTGGTCACAGAAAGAATATCCACTAATCGATGTTGGAGTATTGGAATTAAATAGAAATCCTGAAAACTATTTTGCTGAAGTAGAGCAATCAGCATTCAGCCCTTCTACAATAATTCCTGGTATCGGATTCTCTCCAGACAGAATGCTTCAGGGAAGATTATTCTCTTATACTGATACACAAAGATATAGATTGGGTGTTAACTATTCAAGCATATCTGTAAATGCACCTAAATTTAAAGCTAATACTTATCATAGAGATGGATATATGAGAGTAGAGTCTAATGGTTCTAAAGTAGAGTATGAACCAAATTCTCAAGGTGAGTGGAAAGAGCAGAAAGAATATGCTGAGCCTCCTATGAAAATTTACGGAGATGCTTATAGATACGATCATAGAGAAGATGATGATGACTATTACACAGATCCAAGAGCATTATTCAATCTTATGACAGATGCACAAAAACAAGTATTATTTGAAAATACAGCAAGAGATATGAATGGTGTTACTAAAGAAGTACAATTAAGACATATTAAAAACTGTATGAATGTAGATAAAGCTTATGGACTTGGAGTTGCTAAGGCTTTAGGCTTTGATGAGAAAGATATAAAATAAATAACCAAATAATATAAATTAATAATAGATATATATAATATAAATAATCAAATAAATTATAATCTCTAAAGTATAGCTAATATTTTATTTTTTAATATATTAGCTATATTTTTTAGTATTTACTTAATTTAATTTATATTATAGAATGTACATAAATTATTCGAAGGTTTTATTATGACTTTATCATTTACCAAAATGCATGGCATAGGAAATGATTATATTTATGTAAATTGTTTTAAAGAAAAATTCACTACTGAAGATGCTGCTAAATATTCTCCTATATTAAGTAATAGAAATTATTCTGTAGGATCTGATGGTGTTATACTCATAATGCCTAGTGATAAAGCTGATGTACAAATGAGAATGTTTAATGCTGATGGAAGTGAAAGTGAGATGTGCGGCAATGGTATAAGATGCGTTGTAAAATATGCATATGATAAAGGAATCACTAATAATAACCCTATGAAAATAGAAACATTAAGAGGTATATTAGAGGCCCAATTATTTGTAAAAGGAGGAGAAGTTGATACTGTAGAGATTAGTATGAGTTCTCCTATACTTGAAGGTCTTAAAATACCAACAACTATAGATAAAACTCCTATTATCGATGAGCCTATAGTATTTAATAATAAAACATATTATTTTACAGCGGTATCTATGGGAAATCCTCATTGCGTTATATTTATTGATAATGTTTCTGATATGAATATTGATGATATAGGAAGTTATATAGAAAATAATAGTATATTCCCAAATAGAACTAATGTAGAGTTTGTAGAGATTATAAATAGAAGAGAGGTAAAGCAGAGAACTTGGGAGAGAGGAAGCGGTGAAACTTTAGCCTGTGGTACTGGTGCTTCAGCGGTATGTGTTGCTGGATTTATCTCTAAAAGAACTGATAATATTATACTTAATCATCTTTTAGGAGGAGATTTGGTTTTGAGATATGAAAATAATACTGTTTTCATGAAAGGAGAAGCCAGATACTCTTTTGAAGGCTCTGTAATATTATAAATATTTTTATGTAAAAATAGAAATTCTATTTTAGAAATTAATCTAAAAAATATTTTTTTTCTGCTGACATTAAAAAAAAAAATGTTAAATTAAGAATATAACTTTATATTGATTTTATTATTAACTGGTTTATACTAAAAGATAGGAGATTATAATTTAACAGGAAGTTTATGAAAAGAACAGTTATAATATTAGTTTTATTTCTATGCAATCTTAATTTGGAAACACATAGTTTTAATATCAATGATTATTCTTTTCCGTCAAATGATTGGGTTACTTTAATCAAGGATGTTGCTAATCATTATAAGCAGGATTTTTGGTTTATAAAAGATGTTTTTGATATTTGTAGCAATTATGATGTTGATCCGCTTTTAATGGTTGCTTTAATCAAGGTAGAAAGCAGTTTTATTCCTACAGCTTTATCTAGGAAAAATGCTTATGGGTACTGTCAAATAACTCCAATAGCTAATAAAGATGTTGACCCTATATTAAATAGATATAATCCAAGAGATAATATTATATTGGGTGTAAGATTTATAGACAAACTATTAGATAAATTTGAGGGAGATATTGTAAAAACTCTTAGATACTATAATGCTGGAAATTCTTATGATGTATATGGTGAATCTTATGCTGAAAGTATACAATATGAATATGATACTATGATCAAGCTTTATCTGAAAGAGGGAAGTTCATACGGATCTATATATAGAAAAGAGGCCTTTTAAAGCCCCTTTATCTATTACTAGTTATGTTATTTTAATTAATTATCTTTTTAAGTTTACAACAGTAGCAAGTAAATTATCGCTTGTTTGTACTGCTTTAGAGTTCATTTCATAAGCTCTTTGTGCTACAATCATATCAACCATTTCGTCAACTACTTTAACATTAGACATTTCTACAAAGCCCTGATGTATTCTAGGAAAACCATTAGCACCAGGTTCACCTTCAAATGCTGGACCGCTTGCTATAGTTTCTTTATATAAATTATCTCCTATAGATAAAAGTCCTGGCTGATTAATGAATCTATGCAAATTGATTTGTCCTATTTCTACAGGATCATTTTCATCACCTATTTTTACGCTTACAATTCCTTCTCTTGATATGCTTATCTGTTCAACCAAGAAATTTTCAGGGAATACTATTTCTGGAACTAATCTGTATCCATTAGAAGTAACCATTTGTCCATTAGCATCAATCTTGAAAGAACCATCTCTTGTATAAGCAACACTTCCATCAGGCATTAATACTTGGAAAAATCCTTCTCCTTCCAATGCCAAATCGAGTTTATTTCCAGTAGCCTGTAAAGAACCTTGATCAAACATCTTTTGAGTAGCTGCACTTTTAACACCTAAACCTGTTTGAAGTCCTACAGGTGTTACAGTATCCTCTGTAGCAGGAGTTCCTTGTATTTTTAAGTTTTGATATATTAAATCTTCAAAATCAGCTCTTACTTTTTTATATCCTATAGTATTAACATTTGCAAGGTTATTAGCTATAGTATCAGTTTTGAACTGCATACCGTTCATACCGCTTGCAGCTGTCCATAAAGAACGTACCATATAATACACTCCGTAATTTTATTGATATTATATTCTCGGTAATTATCAAAATTGCTTTATAGAATTTATATAAAAAATATTATGTTAATTTCTTTAAATGCTGTTTTAATAATAGAATGATTTAAAATATAGAAAATTAATACTATATTAAAAAATATATGATTTTATTAAAAATATATCCTTTTAATTCTTCTACTTTATATATTATAAGTCATGATATAACTAACAATAATGAAATTCTTATTTAAGAAAAATTTTATAATAAAAAAGCCAGATTAAATTAATAATCAGGCTTCAAAAAAAATGTCAAAATCTATAATTTTTAAGGCACATTAATATTAGCAAGAAGACTTTCTATTATCATATCACTATTAACATTTTCAGCCTGAGCCTCATAGCTAACGCTTATTCTATGCCTTAATACCTCATAAGCAACAGCTCTAATATCTTCAGGCATAACAAAACCTCTTCCCTGCATCATAGCATTTGCCTTTGCAGCTTTAGTCAAATATATACCTGCTCTTGGAGAAGCTCCGTATTCTATATATTCACTTTGAAGTTTATAATCTTTAGGGTTTCTTGTAGCATCTATAATGTTCACTATATAATCAATTAATCTTTCTTCTATATGTATTTGATGGGCTAATTTTCTTAATTTTTCTATAGTTTCTATTGTAGTTATAGCATTTAATGAAGCTGGCTTTGAAGATGACATATTTTTTATTATAGTTTTTTCTTCGCTTTTAGTAGGATATTTCACTATTACTTTAAGCATAAATCTATCCACCTGAGCTTCAGGAAGAGGATATGTACCTTCCTGTTCTATTGGGTTTTGTGTGGCAAGGACTAAAAATACATCTGGAAGTTTATAAGTTTTATCTCCTATAGTAACTTGATGTTCTCCCATAGCCTCTAAAAGAGCTGACTGTACTTTAGCAGGAGAACGGTTTATCTCATCTGCTAATATTATATTAGAAAATATAGGTCCTTGTTTAGGAAGAAATACGGAATTTTTAATATCGTAAATTTCTGTACCAACTATATCTGCAGGAAGTAAATCAGGAGTAAACTGTATTCTCTTATAGCTTGCATCTATTGTACTTGCCAATGATTTTACAGTTAAAGTTTTAGCAAGTCCTGGTACTCCTTCTAACAATACATGACCATCACATATAATACCTAGAAGAAGTTTATCTATCATATTTTCCTGACCGATAATCACTTTTTTAATTTCATTCTTAATAGCATTTACAACATCAAGTGCCATTTTTGATGCTTCAGATATAACCTGCAAATCTTTACTTGCATTACTTATCTCATTACTAATTTCATTTGTGTTTTCACTGTTATTTATATTATCTGACATGTATTATTCCTTATTTTTATTTTCAAAGTTTTTTTTATTGAATTTATATTGATCTCTTATGAATTTATAAATTAGGAATGCAATGAATATTATAATAACCCATTGTCCTACCATAATTAATATAAACCAAGAATTGAATACTCTTATATTATATCCGCCTATCATCTGTTCTTTAGGTACTAAACTATTTCCGCTTTCAACATTATAATATCTTGCTTCCAATTCAGGTATTTTTAATTTACCGCTTCTTACAGGTTTCATAGTATATATTATTTTGCAGCTCATAGTTGGAATTTCATTTTCTTTATGAACTGTTTCTATCTCAACCTTTTCATTAATAACTTCAAAATCACTTATGGCATTTGTATTAATTCCTTCAGCTTTGAATTTATCAGCATCGCCTGTATAATTAATAGTATATTCTAATTTCTGCCATATATATATGCTTTTCTTATTAATTTTTTCTTCTACTATAACTAATGGGTACAAAGTATTTGCTATTATCATTATTAAAAAAATATAGTATTTAATCATTGAAGTAGATTATATAAAAATATAAAAAAAGTCAATATATAAAATTATTCATCATTGCACGGGAGCCAGAGATATTTCCTTTAAGTATTCCTTATTTTTTTGAAGTATAACATAGGAGTATCATAATTTAAAGCGGAATGTATTCTTTTATGATTCCAAAAATTATTATATTTTATTAAT
>NZ_JARHYI010000148.1 GCF_029258575.1 Brachyspira sp.
TTTATAAAAAAATATAAAAAGGAGAATTTTTATGAGTAAAATTACTATCATAGGTGCTGGTAATGGAGGATTAACAGCTGCCTATCATTTATCTAGAAATGGACATGAAATTTGTATTTATGATTCCCCTAAGTTTGCAGTACAAATAGAGGCAGTAGCTAATAATGGAGGAATAAAGGCATTAGAAGAAGAACATGGTGCTAAAATGATTTTAGCAGGATTTTCTAAAATATCAATATCTACTACAGATATTAAGAAAGCTATGGAATTTTCAGATATCTGCATAATGGTTTGTCCTTCTTTTGCCCAAGAGTTGCTTTTTAATGATATGCTTCCTTATATTAGAGATGATATGAGAATCATTATTATGCCTGGAAATTATGGAGGACTTGTTTTAAATAGAATACTTAAGGAAAAATTTCCTGACACTATGAATAATATTTCCTTTATAGATTCTATTACTATCCCTTGGGCATGTCGTATAGTTTCGCCAGGTGTTATTACAATTATGGGACTCAAAGAATTTCTACCTTTGAGTATTTTTACTAATAATAATGATAATAAGAAAAAAATTGAAGATGAATTAAAAGATATTATGCCTATACCTATAGAGATTTTAAATAATCCTATAGTTGCTGGATTAGAAAATATTAATTTTGGAGGTCATCCTTTATTAACTACTCTTAATATGGGAATTTTAGAGAATTTTAATGGAGAATTCAATTATTATAAAGATTGCTGTTCTATTGCAACTTCAAAAGCAGCATCTAAAATGGATTTGGAACGTCTTGAAATAGGTAAGGCATTAGGTATAAAATTACGTACTGAACTTGAAGCTATGAATGCTCTTTATGCTTTAAATGAAATAAGTGTTTATGACTTTAATCGTAAATCAGAAACACATGGTAAAATAAATAATGCTCCTAATAGTTCAAAAGCAAGATATATTACTGAAGATGTTCCATATCTCTTGGTACCTGCATATCATTTGGCAAAAATTTGTGATATAAAAGTACCTATTATTGAATCTTGTATACACATAGCTTCTGCTTATAATGATGAAGATTATTTTTCTACTGGAAGAACCTTAGAAAAAATGGGATTTAAAAATTGTACTAAAGAACATATTATAAATTTTTTAAATAAATAATATTATCAAAATCCGTTTATATAAAATATATAAGCGGATTTTATTTATTATAGATTTAATATAAAATTTTTAATTTTTAATTAATAATATAATATTAAAGAATTATTTAGATAGAGTATAAGATTAGTAATATGTTTTGCATGTTTTGCTGTACATATAAGTTTAATCAAATATTTAGAATTGGAATGTAAGTAAGGTCAAAAATATAGATGGATGTTTTGTGTTGCTGTGAATTTTAATCAGAATTTGGACTCTTTGGTATTGCAAAGAATGCAAAGATGTATATGTTTTTTACAGTTCAGCCATGTAGCATAACACTCCTTTTACTATGAATAATTTTTATTAAGTTTTATTACTAGGATATATTAAATGCATAAATGGTTTTTAAGAAAAGTAAAGAATAAATATGAACTTTATTGTTTATATGATGATGAAGATGATGATATTCCTATTTTATCATTAATGAGAGTTTTAGAAAATGAATATGATGATATTATTATACAAAATGAAGAGTCTGATATTATGAATGGAATATATACTAAAAATTTAATTATAAATAGCATAGAGTTTTCTCTTTATGAAGAATTATACAGTTTAACATTTAGTTCTAATACTAAAGAAGGAGATGCAATTATATATTATATTTCTACTATACTAAAAGCTGATATGCAATAATTTATATATCATTATCATCTATTTTTAAACTATCTATAGCTTTATCAAGCTCATTTCTTAATTTTCTTTTTTTTATATTATTATCGAATTCATTTTGATACATATAATTATTATTATCAATATTTTCTATTTGTGTTTGTTCCATTTTCAATATTTGTTCTAAATTTTTCTTAGCATCATTATAGCCTTCCTCTATACGCATTTTAGCACCGCTTAATGAGAAATCCATAGCACCTTTAAAGAAATCCCCTATATCATTACTGGCTATTATTTCATAAACTTTGCAATTATCTGATTTTTCTATGATACTGTCTTTATATAAATTTATTGCAATTATTTCATTACAATTCTCTTCATATAAAGGTTTTAAAGGAAGATTATTTCCATTTAATATTTCAACTCCACCATCTACATAATTAGTTCCTTTTATAGTTTGTCTTCCAAATATTAAAGGTATTGCACTTGTAGCCATCATTATTTCTTTTATTTCTTTATTAGTTTTGCCATTTAATTTAAAATACTGAACATTTACTTTTTTCAAATTAACAGCAGCAGCATATATTGGATATTTATAATTTGAAATAATATCTATATTTAAATATTTATCTATTATCTCTATTAAACCTTCTCTGCTGAATATTCCATTTGAGGATATAAATTTATTATTTTTATTTATCTTCTTTTTTGAAAGAATTTTATCTTCTATTTCATTTGTCCATATATATTCAGCAATATCATAATCGTTTTGTGCAAATAGACATGCATTCAATACGCCTACAGAAGTACCTGATATAGCTTCTATGTTTTTATCTATTCCATATTCTCTTAATGCCTTCCAAACTCCAATCTGATAGCTTCCTAAACCTCCGCCTCCACCTAATACTAATCCTAATTTACTCATAATAAAAAATCTCCAAATATTTATATATTAAATTTTACTTAAATATACTCCCCAAAAATCGTTTATAAATTCCAAATAATCTCTTTTATTTTTATCTGCAATTTTTTCTAATTTTTTATTTGTTTTATCTTGATAGTCCTTAATTTTTTTATATTGTAATTTTAGTTTTTGTTTGTATTTGAATATTTCTTTATTTGATGAATATGAATCAAAATATTTATTTAAATATTTTAAAGTATTTTCATAATCTTTTTTTATTAAATATATTTTAGCTATTTCCTTATAGCATAAAGGCACTTCAAAATTTCTAGTTTCTCTTATTAAAATTTTATATATACTTTCTATTTTTATATGAGAAGCTTCTTTATTATTTTTATCGTTATGAAGTATAATATCACATTCCATTATTGCTTTTTTATATTTTTTCTCTTCAAAATATTTATTCGCTAATTCTATTCTATTTTCTATATTATATATAGGCTTAATATTTTTTGATATCATTTTTAATTCATTTATAATAAGTATTATTATATCATATATAGTTATCTCAGAATTATAATCAAAGTTAGATATATTTGCCCCATATTCATTGACTAAATTAATTTTTATATTATTTATATCATTTTCATTTGATATTTTTAATATAGAATCTACTATATAATTTTCTTCTTTATCTAATTTCTCTATTTTTCTTATCCCGCTTAATATTGGTATAATATGCTCCTGAATACATACATCATTTTTAGTATTTAGAAAGAGTTTATTTATTAAATTTGGTTTTTCTATTAATTTTCTGTATATATCAATTATTTTTATTTTTTGGTCTGCCTCGATATTAAAGTCAAATAATATTGATTTAATCATATATATATGTTCTTTAGTCATACTTGATGTATAGGAAGTTTTTGTGAATAGATCATTGCTGATACATATAATTTTTTCTATATTGTCCATATCATAATATTTTATATTATCAAATTCCAATACATTAGAAGAAGCTTTAAACTCTAATAATTCTACTTTCTTTTCTAATGAATCTATTCTGTTAGATTCTTCATTAATTTTATTTAAAATTACATTAAATGATTCTCTTACATTATTGCATATCTTTACTAATTCTTCTTCAATATTTTTTTCTACATTATTTAATTTATTATTTATATATATTAATCCTTCATATGTTATTTTATTTTGTTTAGCCAAATACTCAATCATTTTTAATGAGGCATTTTTTACTATGGCATAATTATAATCTATTTCTCCTCTTATCTTTCTATTTTGTCCTGTTATGGAGTTAAATATATTATCAAAGAAACCTTGTTTTGATAAAAATTCAGTTCTGGACTTTCCAGCACTTAAAGAAGAAACAGCTTCTATTGTAAGTTCTGTTAATTTAGTTGAATTTTTTTTATATTCTTCTACATTATTTAGTATATATTCTTGTATTATAGTTTTATCTTTTTCATCTATTTCATTTTCATATGGTATAACAAAATCCATGATAACTCCAATATTGATAATTAAATTATTATGGATAGATTATATATAAATTTTGTTTGTTTTTCAATATATATATATTAAATATGAATATGCATTATTTTATAAATGTATTTTCAATGATTATATATATTTGATTTTATGATTATTTGTTTAATAAATTAGTAATATTTAATTTTATATGAAATTACATTGTATAATAATGATTTTAATATTTATATAAAGTCATATAAAAAATAATTAAAAATCTTACAATATTATATTCAATTCCTTTTGTTTATGATATCATATTTATAATGAAGGAAATAGTTATATTTTAGTTTCATATAATAAAATAAATATAAATTATCATATTGAAATTATTTTTTATGATTGTATCATGTATATGAGGAAATTTATGGAGATGGAATATGAAAAAAATATATAGTTTAAGATTTAAAATTCCCATTTTATTTATAGGGGCAATAGTTTTATCAATATTTCTTAGTGTTGGAAGCGTATTATTTTTAAGTATGAAAACTATAGATCATATTGTTGAAAGTGGTTTTCAATCAACATCGGTATCTTTTAAGAATTTAATTAATCTTTGGCTTGAAGATAATAGCTCTTCTATGAATAATTTTGTTACTTCAGATGCACTAATAGATTTTTTATCAAATCCTCAAGATGATATTTTAAGGATTAGGGCAGAGGATGCTCTAGAATATTTTAAAAATTCAAAAAGTTCATTTATCAATTTTATGATATTGGATTTAAATGGAAAGACAATAATAGATTCTGAAAATGGAGTATTAGCAAATACGATGATGGATACTACAGATTCAGGATGGCAAAAATTTGTTTCAGGCGGTTATAATGTCGGTGGAGAGTCAAGTATAACAAAATCTGTTGTTACAGGAATTCCTGCTTATAGAATGTGGAAAGGTATCAAAGATAATAATGGAAAGACATTAGGTGTATTATCAGGTAATGTAAACTGGGGAGATTTAATAAATAAGTATATATTAAATGCTCAAATAGCTCAGAAAGGAAAAATATCTATAATAGACAGCAATAAAAAAATACTTGCTCATCAGGATAATAATAAAATTCTAACTGAAGCAGATAATTATCTTCCATATGATGAAGTTATAAATAATAAAAGCGGAATTACTCGTTATAAAGGTGATACAGATAAGCAAAAATATTTGATATCATATCATAATATAGATAATACGGATTGGTATATTATAATAACAATTTTGGAAAGTGAATTATATTCTCATATTGGGAGAACTTTATTATTTTCAATATTATTCGGAATAGCAATAATAATTATTGTAGCTATTATTATAGTAGGATTTACTAGAAGATTAACATCTCCTCTTAAAGAAGCTTTGAGACTTGCAAATTTAATATCAAATGGAGATTTAACCTTTGATATTAATAGTAAATATCTTCAAAGAAGAGATGAAGTAGGAGAGCTTATAAATAGTTTTGATCATATGAAAACTTCTATTAGAAATATTATAGATATTGCCAATTCAAATGTTGCCTTAACAAAAAGAACAGCTTACTCTTTATCATATTCAAATAAGGATTTGGCAAGCAGAACTTTAAGTCAGGCATCGGATTTGGAAAAAACTGCTGAAGCTACTGAAGAGATATCTTCTACTATAAAGAAAACTGCGGATAATTCTGCTGTAATTAATGATATGATGATGGATGCTAGAGAGGCGGTTGAAGAGGCTGGAAGTATTATTTTAGAAACTGCACAAAATACTAGTCAGGCATTTGAATATAGTCAGAAAATTAGCGGATTGGTTAAGTTTATAGAAGACATAGCTTTTCAAACTAATATACTTGCTTTGAATGCATCTGTAGAGGCAGCAAGAGCTGGAGATCAGGGAAGAGGATTTGCTGTTGTGGCTTCTGAAGTGAGGAATTTAGCACAAACAACTCAAAGTTCAGTTAGTAATATTACTTCATTCATTATAGAAAGTAATGAAAAAGTAAAAAAGGCAACTGACTCTGCTAATATGTCCAGAACATTATTTGAAGATATTGAGGCTAAAATAGAAGAAACTACAAAAGTTATTAGAGATATGGCAAATACTACTCGTGAGCAGCTTATAGGAATTGATAATATAAATAGTGCTATGTCAAATATGGATGCTCAAACTCAGGAAAATAGTTCATTGGTATATTCTATGCATGAATCTTCAAAAGAGCTTGAAAATCAGATGGAAGAATTATCAAATGCGATGTCTTTCTTTAAAGTTGGTGCTAGAAAATTAGAATGGCTTGATCAATATTATACTCATAATAAGCTTATAGATAGTCAGCATGTTCAAATTATAGAGTATGCTAATAAAGTTCATTCTGCATTGTATAATGGTGTTAAAGATGATGTTGATGAAGCATTTAAAGGTGCTATTAATTATACTAAATATCACTTTTCCGAAGAGCAGAAGATACAGGCGATACATAAAGATAAATATCATAAAATTAAAGAACATTTTGATGAGCATAGAAGATTTGAAAAGGCTATTGATGATCAGTATAAAGAGTTCAAATCAAGTAGTGATTGGCATAAAGTAGCTATAGATTTTGCAAAACTTTTAGCCAAGCTTTTAATAGAGCATATAGGTGTATGGGATAAAGAATTTGTTAGAATTGCAGGAATAAAAGATTCTTAAAAATTATTTCCAATTAGAACCAAAAGGAGAGCTTTCTATAAGTTTATTATAGAATAGCTCTCTTATTTTATTTAAAAAACTTTTTGTTTCATCATTAGAATAATCTGCATATGTCCAAGGAAGTTCTGTATAACCTTTTTTCTTCTTATATAAAAGAGTTAAATCTGCAAATACTCCTTCTTTTAAATATATTCTATGTGTGAAATTTTTATTTGTAACTAAAATAAAATTTTCTAAAGTTAGTATTGCAGGGTCTATATTGATTGTACGTTTTCCATTATTATCTGAATATTCTATTTCTATATTATCTGTAATCTTTTTTACATCACTTATATAATCTCTTTCTATCATATTTTCAAAAACTATGAATCTTTTATTTAGTGATTCTCCCATCTCTTCTTTATAATAAATAGAATGAGAAAATAAATATTCATCACTTATAACTTCTATTTTTCCGAAATTATTAATAAGTTTTTCTAATACAGAATTATATATATTATTATCATTATACATTAATGCTGTTACAAGTACGGCTTTTGATTGTTTTAATACTTTACTCATAAGTCAATATTATATTATTTTAATTTATATTTCTATAACTATTATAGAAATAATTTCTTGCACGGGAGCCAGAGATATTTCCTTTAAGTATTCCTTATTTTTTTGAAGTATAACATAGGAGTATCATAATTTAAAGCGGAATGTATTCTTTTATGATTCCAAAAATTATTATATTTTATTAAT
>NZ_JARHYI010000151.1 GCF_029258575.1 Brachyspira sp.
ATTAATAAAATATAATAATTTTTGGAATCATAAAAGAATACATTCCGCTTTAAATTATGATACTCCTATGTTATACTTCAAAAAAATAAGGAATACTTAAAGGAAATATCTCTGGCTCCCGTGCAAAATAAATAAAAATATATTCTTGACAAATATAAGAAATAAAATTAGAATACTTACTTAAATTTAAAAATTAATTTGAAAAAGATAATAAATTGCGGAGAAAAGATGAAAGTTGTAGATATAGATAAAAAACCTCAAAATGAAAAAATCTTTTTTGGAGATTTTGGACATTATATAAGAATAGATTCCATAAGCCATGAAATAGCGAAAAAATTGAAAGAAGCAAGCGAAGGAAATACATGGTTTTCAAAAGAGGTAGATTATAAATCTGATAAAACAAAATTTTCATCATTACCTGAAAATGCTCAAAGGGCTTTCAAACTTAATATAGCATATCAAACTTTAATGGACAGTGGAGTTACTTCGGGCTTTTCATCTATATTAAATAGAATAGTAACTAGTTCAATATGGTCTATACTTTATTCTAGAATAGCAATAGAAGAAAATATACATGCAGAAAGCTATTCTTACGGACTTTCTGAAGTTTTTGGACATGAGTCAAGTGAAACATTAGATTTGGTTTATAATGATGAATTTGTTAAGCATAGAATGGAAAAGGAAGTAGAATTATTTGGAAATGTTGATGAATTATGTAATTTAGAAAATTCTAATGCATCTTTAGATGAAAAAAAACAAGCTGTACTAAAATTATTAACAGGAATATATTTACTTGAAGGTATAAAATTTCCTTTCTCTTTTCTTGTAACATTCACAATAAATAATAATTATGATAATGCAATAGCAGGATTCACTAAAACTATCAAATTAATAGCACATGATGAACTTAATGTACATGTACCTACAGGAAAAAATATAATATCAATATTGAGAAAAGATTCAAGTCAGGGTTTTTCACATTTATTTAATAATGGCTGGTATAATAAAATAGCATCTGAAATGACTGATTATACTGTTAAAGAAGAAATTAAATGGGCTAAATATTTATTTGATGGTTATGAAGTTTCTGGAATTAATTCATCTATAAGCGAGCATTTTATAAAATATTGGGCTGGTATAAGGTTAAGAGATATAGGCGTAGAAACAGAATATTTATCTGAAAAAAAATCAGATATAATAGATTGGTTTAATAGCTATAGAGATATAAATAAGCAAAATGCAGCTTTACAGGAAACAACAAATACATCTTATCAAAAAGGTGCTTTGAAAAACGATTTATAAAAAATAATTATTAAGGTAATGTTATGATAGAACTTACAAAAGATAAAAAACATATTATTATTAAAAGAGACGGCAGAGAAGAACCTTTCAATGAAGAAAAATTAAGAAAAGTTATAGATTGGGCTACAGAAGGAAAGGAAGTATTTACTAATAAACTTTTGGAAGGACTTAACATCAAAATAAATGATAAAATGAAAATAGAGGTATTGTATGATGAACTTATAAATACAGCTGTTAATATGATAAGTCCATTATATCCTTTATACGATACTATAGCTGAAAAATTATATTTAATGAAGATATATAAAGAAACTTGTGGGCTTAAAAAAATAGGCTCATATCCGCATATAAAAAATTTCCTAAAAAAAGGAATAAAGTACAAAATATATGATAAGGATATAATCAAACTCTTCACTGATAAAGAATTAGATAAAATAAATTCTATGATAGACCCCAATAGAGATTTATTATTTACATATAAGGGATTGGCTATTTTCTATAAAAAATACTGCAAAAATATAGGGAATAAAAAATTAGAACTGCCTCAAATAACATATATGGTAGCTGCTATGTTTTCATTTTATGATGATTATTATAAAGGTGAAAACAAAGACAAATTAGAAATAAGCAAATCAGAAAGACTAAAATATATAAAAAGAACTTATGATATGCTATCAAAGCATGAAATTACATTTGCAACTCCTAGAATAGCAAATAGTATGACTATAAAAGCACAGTTGGCAAGCTGTATATTAAATACTCCAGATGATGACACTTGGAGTTTGAATCAAACTGATGGCAATATGGCTTTATACTCAAAATTTTCAGGCGGAATTGCCTATGATGCTTCATATATAAGGGCTTCAGGTTCAACTATACAAACTAATAGAGGACGTTCAGATGGACCTATACCTTTTATAAAAAGAGTTGAGCAAACTATATCATCATTCAATCAAGGAGGAGTTCGTAAAGGGGCTTGTGTTATTACTTTTCCTTGGTGGCATTTAGATGTACTTGATTTGATAATGCTGAAGGATGCTGGAGGTACTGAAGATACAAGGGCTAGAAAATTGGTTTATTCTATTAGAATAAGCAATATATTTAGAGAAAGAGTTAATAAAGACGGATATGTAACACTTTTTGATCCTAAAGAAACTCCTCTTTTAAATGAAGAGTATGGAGAAAAATTTAATGTTGCTTATATGTATTATGAAAGTAAATCTTCTATAAGAAAGAAAAAAATAAGAGCCAAAGATTTATTATTTCAAATATTAAAAGTTAGGCAGGAAACTGGAAATTTATACCTTACATTTGTAGATAATATAAATGAACAGAACATAGTTAATAGATTCGTAGGTGCTTCCAATCTTTGTCAGGAAATAGTAATACCTTCTTACCCTTCAAAACTCATAAAAGAAAAATTCATAATTAATGAAGATGGAGAATATGAAATAATACAGAGAAAAAAAAGCGGAGAAATTGGAATTTGCAATTTAGTGTCTATTAACTTAATGTCTTGGGTAAACTTCACTCCTGAAAAGAAAAAGTCATTCTGCTATACTCTTTTAAGGGGATGTGATAATGTTATAGATACTCAATTTTATCCTGTTAAAGAGGGAGAAATAGCAAATAAGAAAAACAGACCTATAGGAATAGGGGTTATTAATTATGCTAATCTGCTTGCTTCAAATAAATTAAAGTATACAGATAAAGAAGCTTTAGAATTTACAAATAAGGTTTTCGATGATTTGTACTATCATATATATCAGACATCTAATATATTAGCAAAAGAAAGAGGACCTTATAAAACATTTAATGAATCTAAATGGAAAGACGGATTAACACCTTTTCATATATCATTATTGAATAATAATAAAAAGAATAATCTTAATGTAAGTGTAGATAAAGAAAAATGGGATAAACTTGCAGAAGAAATAAAAACAAGTGGAGTAAGATTCTCATTTCATGGGGCAATAGCACCTACTGCAACATCTGGAAAAAGTGTATCCGCTACAGAAAGTATAGAGCCTATAGTAGATTTATTTTTTGTAGAAGAAGGAATACAAACACTTCCTAGTTTAGTACCTAATATGAAAAAGAATAGAGATTATTATGAAAGATGCTGGACTATACCTGCAAAAACTATAATAGAACTTGCTGCTGTAAGGCAAAGATATATAGATCAATCTCAGTCTTTAAATTTATATTATGTGAAACCTGATTCTGCTAAAGAACTTTGGAATGATATTCAATACGCTATGGATTTGGGACTTAAAACTCTTTACTATATGAAAACGCCTAAATCTAATTTCGAGCTTGATGAAGTTTGTGAATCTTGCACTTAAAGAAAAAAATAACATAATCATATATAATGACAACTTTATTATGTTTTTAATTATACTCTGTTATTATAAAATAAGATGTTTAAAACCTAATTTATTTTTAATAATTATATATTAGCTAAAAGTAAATTAGTAATATTTAGCTTTCAAATTCTTTTTATATCATAGTATGATAATAAAAATTTATTAATTATAATATAATCTTTATATATTATTACCATACTTTTAAAATGAAAATATTAAATTGTATTTTTATAATCAATTATTTATAGTTTTCACAAAAATGAAATATAATAATTAAAATTTGCACGGGAGCCAGAGATATTTCCTTTAAGTATTCCTTATTTTTTTGAAGTATAACATAGGAGTATCATAATTTAAAGCGGAATGTATTCTTTTATGATTCCAAAAATTATTATATTTTAT
>NZ_JARHYI010000043.1 GCF_029258575.1 Brachyspira sp.
AATAACCCATCATTTATATTTGTGAATTTAATATCTATTATATTTAATAATTTTGTATTATCCAAAATACTATGATCTATATCTCCATCTCTTTTATCAAGATAATTTATATCTATATTTCTATTTGATATTTTTATTATATTTCCAGCAAGTTCATTAATGGTTATAGAAGTATTTGTGGATATATTTAAAACTTGATTAGCTATATCATTTCTTATAATATCTAAAAATATAGAAGCTATATCTTCTACATATATAAAATCTCTAGTCTGATTCCCATCACCAAATATATTTAAATCTTCATTTTTAATAGCATTATCCATGAATATTGAAATAACACCAGCTTCTCCATGAGGTGTTTGTCTTGGTCCATAAACATTTGAGAATCGGCAAATTACATAATCTAAACCTGATAATATCATGTACTTTTCCATAGTAAGTTTTGAAAGTCCATAATATGAAATTGGATTTGTATCATGGTTTTCATCAATAGGCAATTTTGTAGGTAATCCGTAAACTGCTGCACTTGAACTTGCTATTAATTTTTTTACATTATATTTATTTGAAAGAGCAATGATATTAAGACTTGCCATTATATTTTCATTAGCATCATTAATAGGATTTCTAATAGAATTCGGAACAGAAACCTGAGCCGCTAAATGTATAACAATTTCTATATTATTTTCAGAAAATATACTTTCTAATTTATTATAATCTTTAATATCTATATTATAAAATAATTCCTTATTATTAATATTTTCTTTTTTTCCTGTAGATAAATTATCTGCAACTGCAACATTATAGTTATTTTTTATTAATATGTCAGTTATATGGGAGCCTATAAAACCTGCTCCGCCTGTTATTAATATCATAAAAATCCTAAATATATTATATTTTATAAGTATAATATATATTTAATATAAATCAAATTTAGTACAGTATTTTATTTATTTTTTTATGATGTATAATAATTGAATAATTAATATAAATTAGAATTGGATTTTAATATGATAAAAGCTTCAGTTATTCTACCTGTTTACAATATAGAAAATTATGTTGGAAAATGTTTAGACAGTGTTATAAATCAAACTTTAAAAGATATAGAAATAATATGCGTCAATGATTGCTCAACCGATAATTGTGAAAATGTAATCAAAGAATATATAAAAAAAGATAATAGAATAAAACTTATTAATCATAAAGAAAATCAAGGTTTAGGATTCGCTAGAAATACTGGAATGTATAATAGTAATTCTGATTATTTAGTATTTATAGACCCTGATGATTTTGTATCTAATAACTTTGTAGAAGAATTATATAATACAGCATTAAAATATGATGCTGATATGGTATTTACAAACAATATGTATACAGTAAATGAAAAAAATGGATATATAAAACCTTTTTATCATAATAGAATCAATATATGGAAAAAGAAATTTAAAAATACTTGGAATGAAGGGATTAGCAACTTTAATGTAAACACTCCTGAAAAAGAAAATACTCCGGAATACCCTTTAGTTTCTGCAGTTAATAAAATATTTAAAAAAAGTTTCTTAGAAAAAAATAAATTAATATATTCTAAGTTTAGAATAGCAGAAGATGTTGATTTTTTCTATAGATTTTTAGTGCATAATCCCAAAATGTATTATAATAACAATTCTAAATATTATTATTTACAAAGAAGCACATCTCTTGCAGGAAGTGTTCATACTGCTAAAAAAATTCCAATTGCAATATTAGAGGTTTTTGAAAATGTATTTAATTATTATAAAGAAAATAAAAAAAAATTATTAATAGAATGCAACTATTATAACTTCTTATCATTAATGCATACATTCAATAATTATAAAGCCGATAATAAAAATGAGTTATATAAAAAATGCCATGATCTTATAAAAAAATTAGATGTTGAAATAGATAGAGATAAACATGCTTTTTATGCTTATAGTGTATATATAATGAAAACTTATGATGATTATAATATGTATTTAGAAAAAATAGAATCTATCAAGAAAAAAGTTTTTGATGTTGCTTGGTGGATTCCTTCTATTACATTAAGAGAGAAATACAAAAAAGCTAATCTTGATAAACTTGCAAATAAAAATTGGAAATAAAAAATAAAGGTGTATTATGAAAAAAGAATATAAATATAAAATAACGGAAGATGATTTTATAGATTTTCAGCTTCATTATTTAAAAATGAATTCCAATATGACTTCATCAATAAAGAAAACTATAATAATACTTATAGCATTGTATATTATAGTATTTGTATCTATGGCAATATATTTCAGAGATAATGCATTTTTGATAATTATAATAGCATTATTGGTTTCTGCTTTTTCTATTTTGCAAGTAGTTACATACAAAAAGCGTCTTGATAGAAAGATAGTAAAAAAGATTAAAGAGTATGTAAGAAGTGGAAAATTGGATAAAATTTTTGGAGATAAAGAATTAGTAATTTATGATGACAAAGTAATTTTCAAAGAGAATGGAGGAACTAGTGAATTCAATAAAGACTCTATAGAAAAAATAGATTCTACAGGAAAATGTATATTTTTTTATATAAGCGAGATGTCTGCAATAATCATACCTAAAGATTTTTTAGGAAATGATGATATAGAGTTTTTACTATCATATAAAAATTAATTTTCTCAAATTATATTATATGCTGTTAACATTTCTCATTCAGCAGTAAGAGAAAGAATAATTTTAGTTGATTAAATAAATAATAAATTTTAATGGTGTCAAAACTTTATTAGTAGCATTATAAATTTTTTGTTTTATTTTATTATTTTTTGATTTTCTATATTTATAATTTTATATTAAAAATTTCTTTAGATACTTGAAAAACTATTTATATTTATTATACTGTTTTTATTATGGTTATTTTAAAAATGAAATTAAAAGGTGATAAAATATATATCAAAGTGTCAGGCGGAGATATTTTTACAATACCCAAAAACGGACTTTATGAACTTGATTTGTATGAAGGAATGGAACTTGAATACGATGAAATACCTCATATAAGATTAAGAGCTTTTGAATCTGCCGCTAGAAAATCTGCTGTTTCAATATTGAAAAGAGGATTTATAAGTGAAGGTATGCTTAGAGAGAAACTTTCTAAAAAGGGACATAAAAAAAGATTTATTAATTATGCTATACATTACTGCAAAGAATATGATTTGATAGATGATAAAAGATTCGTAAAAATAGCAATCAATAGTCTAAAGCTCAAAGGTAAAAGTAAAAGACATATAATAGATTATTTAAAAAAAAATAAAGTAAAGCCAAGTTTAATAGAAAAAGCACAAAACTCCATAAGCGATAAAATAGACGATAAAGCCTTAAAAGATGCTATTAGAAAATATTATAAAGTATATGAGCATAAGGATAGAAAAGAAGATTATATTATAAAGACCCTAATGCGTAAAGGTTTTAAGTACGATAGAATAAAAACTTTAGTTAGAAAATATATAGATAAAAAAGAAAATTATAAAGATTAATTTAAATTATATTCTTAAAAATTAATGTCCTTTTTATTTTTATTAATTATTGATTTTTATACTTATCTATAATATAATAATTATGTTTATTCATAAAAAAGAAAAATATCTTAATTTTTAATAATAAAAAAGAATCAATTTTAATTAAAGAGGAATTATAATATGCGTTTTAAAAGTGCCTATAATGGAATATTAACAAAAGATGATATTGGTAAAGAAGTAAAACTTGCAGGCTGGGTTTTAAGAAGAAGAGACCATGGTGGTGTAATATTTGTTGATTTAAGAGATAGAACAGGATTTGTGCAGATAGTATTCAATCCTGAAATAAGTAAAGAAGCACATAATGACGCTCAGGATTTGAGAAGCGAATATGTTATCAGTGTAGAAGGTAAAATCAGAGCTAGAAGTCCTGAAATGGTTAATCCTAAAATTCCTACTGGTGAAATTGAAGTAATGATTGAAAAAATGGAGCTTCTTAATACTTCTGAAACTCCGCCTTTCCTACTTGAAGATGATATTGATACTGGAGAAGATATCAGACTTAAATACAGATATTTAGATTTAAGAAGACCTACTGTATTTAATAACCTTTATAAAAGATTCCAAATTACTAATGCATTCAGAAAGCATTTAGCTGATAATGGCTTTATAGATGTAGAAACTCCTATATTAAATAAAAGTACTCCTGAAGGTGCTAGAGATTTCCTCGTACCTTCAAGATTAAATGCAGGAGATTTTTATGCTTTACCTCAGTCTCCTCAAATATTTAAGCAAATACTTATGATAGGCGGTTTTGACAGATACTATCAAATCGCTAAATGTTTCCGAGATGAGGATTTAAGGGCAGACAGACAGCCCGAATTTACTCAAGTAGATATTGAAACTTCTTTCCTTGATACTAATGAGTTTTTATCTATTATGGAGAATGTTACTGCTAATATAGTTAAAGATGTTTATGGTATTGATTTGCCTACTCCATTCCCTAGATTAAATTATTATGATGCTATGGAGATGTACGGAAGCGATAAGCCTGATACTAGATTTGAATTAAAACTTATCAATGTTGAAGATGCGGTTAGAGGCTGTGATTTTGCCGTATTTAAAAATGCTTTAGATAACAAATTTATTATAAGATGTTTGAATGCTAAAGGTGGAGAGAAATTAAGTAGAAAAGATATTGACGACTTCACTAAATATGTAGGTATATTCGGTGCTAAAGGACTTGCTTGGATGAGAGTTACTGAAAAAGGACTTGAATCTAATATAGTTAAATTCTTCTCTGAAGAAAATCAAAAGAAAATATTAGAAGTTACTAAAGCAGAGAAAGGCGACCTATTATTCTTTGTTGCTGATACTCCAAAAGTTACATTCGATGCTTTGGGTAATTTAAGATTAAAAGTTGCTGAGAAATTAAATTTAATAGATAAAGATAAATTAAATTTCTTATGGGTAGTAGAGTTCCCATTATTCGAGTATGATCATAAAGAGAAGAGAATATCATCTACTCACCATCCATTCACTGCCACAGTACCTGAAGATGTTGACAAACTTGAAAGCGAGCCTTTAAAAGTAAGAAGCGATACTTATGACTTGGTATTAAATGGTAATGAAATAGGCGGTGGCGGTCAGCGTATTTATGACAGCAAAGTACAGGCTATAATATTCAAGCTTTTAGGTATAGATGAAGAGAAAGCAAAATTGAGATTCGGATTCTTACTTGATGCTTTAAAATACGGTGCTCCTCCTATGTGCGGTATGGCTTATGGTATAGACAGAGTTGTTATGCTTCTTCAAAAACAAGATAGCATAAGAGAAGTTATAGCATTCCCTAAAACTCAGAAAGGTCAATGTTTAATGAGTGGCTGTCCTTCTACTGTTGATGCCGATCAGTTAGAAGAGCTTCATTTGAATATAGAAGAATAATTTTTTAAATAAAAACTTAATTAATAAAAGTCCCATTATATTTTATATAGCGGGGCTTTTATTTTTTATTAAACATATATGCATTTTTTGCAGGTTTGATGAAGTACGCAAAAGTTTATAATTAAAATTATTGTTATATGATAAATTAATTTTATATAAAAATAAGTAGAATATTTATGTCTTTTTTGCAACTTTTTGGGCACAAAAAAGTTGGTAGTTTAAAAATATCAACTTTTCCCGTGAGCACATAGTGATATATATTGAATATTATTATTAAATAAGGCTTTTAGCTGATTTGACGAAGTACGAAAAAATAACAGCATAAAATTGACAAACTCAAAAATTTTAGGTATATAACTTTTAAATTTTTAATACTTGGTATTTTATATATTGTTTAATAATTTTCATAATGCTGTATAATATAGCAAATCATTTGAGGTTTATTTATGAAAGACAGAGATATAAAATCTACAATTATAATTTTATTTTTAATATCAATATTTTTATTTGCATTAATATATTTTGTACATGCCAAAAATGTTGAGAGAAGATTCGATAAAATATTAGAAAATTATACAAATCATTTACAGTCTATTATCACTAATAATACTAATACAGTGATTAACCTAGATACAAAAATACTAGAATCCTCAATGGCAGAGATAATGAAAAACTCAAATGATGTATTAAGTTTCTGGTTTGCTTTTTTGTCTGTAATAATGATAGTATTCACATTCGCAGGTATATTTACCAATAATAATATTTTATCGGAGAGTAAAGGAAATTTAGAATATATAGAAAAACTTAAAAAAGAAATGGAAGAATCCAAGTATGAAGCTAAAAAACTTATATTTGATATGGATATAGAAACACAAAAAAATATTAATAAACAGCAGTATAATATCAATAAATTTTTTAAAGATGTTGATAAACAGTATAAAGAGACATCATATTATATAGATAAAGAAAAAATACACATTAATGATACTATGAATTCTATAAAAAATAAATTAGAAAAATTAAAGTTTGAAAATGAAAAAGCATTTGATAATATAAATAAAATAAAAGACGAACATTTGAAATCAATAGATAATTTAAAATATAAAGCAGAAGAAGAAACTAAAAAATTAATAGAAGAAAATAATAGAAACATAAAAATATCAAATTTATTTAATTCAGGATATCAGGCTTATAATAATAAAGAATATAATTCATGTATAAATTATTATACTCAAATTATAGAAATAACAGATGATTTATTAAAAGAATATGATGAAAACTCTGAAAAATATTCAAAATATAAAAGTAATATATCAAATGCTTATTACAATAGAGGTGTTGCTCAAGAAAAATTAAGAGATAATGAAGAAGCTATTAAAGACTATAATAAGGCTATAGAATTAAATCCTAATGATTCAAATGCTTATAATAATAGAGGTAATGTTAAATCAGATTTAGGATTATATGAAGAAGCTATTAAAGACTATAATAAGGCTATAGAATTAAATCCCAATTACTCAAATGCTTATTTTAATATGGTATTAGCAAAGCAATTATTAATAAATAATACAAAAAGTAAAAAAGAAAGAAATGAATTAATAAAAGAAGCTTATAATGATTTAATTAAATGTTATAATTTATCAGATAATATATCTAAAAAAGAGTACAAACAAAGGATTATTGATTTAGCTAAACAAGGTTATGAGGCAGCAATAAAAATATGCAATGAAATGGGTTGGGAGTATTAATTTTTATTTTTGAAAAAATATTTATGTCTTTTTTGCAACTTTTTTGGGCATAAAAAAATCGATAGTTAAAAAATAAATTTAGTTTTTATCAACTTTTCCCGTAACAAAAGTTGCAAAAGCAAATAGTAAGATGGATTGAATATTATTATTAAAATCTAATATTCAATTACAATTTTCTTTTTTTAATTGCCGAAAAAGAATTTACAGCACTCACCCCAAGCGTTTTTTAGTATGATAATAAATTTAGAATTTATCTTATTTTAGTTAAATTACCTTCGCCTGAAGTATTATTATTGGAATTGAAAGAGAGATTCATAGCATTATTATTGAAAGATAAAGTAAAATCATATCTTACTCCAGAAGAAGTTACAGAAGCTTTATAAACATTATCAGATACTTTTATTATATTTTCTCTATATATCGGTATATACAAATTAATAAGACCACCCCAAATTCTCATAGTTATTACACTTCCGCTACTTACTACTACATTTGCAATAGCCTGCGAAGTAAAATTATTATTTTCTTTGATTGTTACAGAACCTTCATAAGTTCCGTAATATTTTTTGTATATTCCATTATCATTAATATTAATAGAACCTGTATAAAAATTTAAACAACTGCATATAAAAAATGCAGAAAATATTATTATTACTTTTGCCAATATATTCATGTTTAACTCTTGATAGATATATAATATACTATAAAATAAAAAAAAACATATATGAAGTTTTAATTTGTAAGGAGAATATTTATGAAATTAGGAGAAGCATTGTTAAAAAAAGAAGAATATATTAAAAAAATTGATAATTTAAAGAAAAGAGTAAAAAATAATATAATAACGAATGAAGATAATGAAAATAATGAAGAGCCTAATAATTTAATTAAAGAGTATATAGAGATTAATACTGAATTATCAGATTTAATTATTAAAATAAGTAATAGAGAAAAATTATGCAAATTGGATATAGGAATATCAATATCAGAAGCTATCAATATAAGGGATAAAATAAGCAGAGAGATTGATATTTATAAAATTATTTTAAAAGAGGTTAATAGTAAAAATTATATAGAAGCTAAAAATGAAAATAAAATTAAAGTATTAATTAATGTAAAAGAAATACAAAATGAATTTGATAAATTATCAAAAGCTTATAATGATATTGATATTATGATACAATCTGCGAGTTGGAATACAGATTTATAAAAATTATTAGATTTCTACTATATTAATACCATAATCTTTTGGTATTTTTGATATTTTTTATTTATATTGCTATTTTTGTTGCAATTTATCATAACACTAATTTTTTCATAAAACTTTTATTTTCAAAATAAACATCGCAAATTTGCATTAAAGTTTCATAAACTCAGAAATCTTTAGCCTCTATGCAAATATATATCTCTTTATAATTTTTTAATTCATATAACCACCATATCAAATAATATAGTTTCCTAAGTGATAATTTCAGGTCTTATAGCAACATACATTTCATTGAATGCAAAACTAATTAATAAAAGAACAGTCTTCATTATATTTATATTGAGGCGAATAATAAAAAGGCATTTTATCAGCTCTATAAATACCCCAAGTTTTCATTGTAAATTTCAAATTGTACATTACTTCTTTAGTTTCTTTATTTACTTCCATTAATTGAGCATTATTTCCAAAATCTATCAGCATAAGATCATCATTCAAAAAATCCACATCTGATATAAAATGAGAATAAAGTTTATTTTCTGTTTTATACTCATAAATTTTTTCAGCATTCCAATTACCATTGGAACCTAATATTTTGAATTCAACATATCTTGAACCATTAGGATTTGTATCCTCATCTCCCTGATTATCAAACATTCCTATCACATTATTTGATATTAAAAATAAAGCATGCTGACTTTTAGGTCCGTCGGTGTTACCATCTCCAAGCATTTTATATGAGTCTAAAGATTTCAAATCTTTTAAATATTTTCCATAAGGATTATAAGATTCCATAGTATTTAAAGTATCATCAGCCATATACCAAATAAGTCCCCATTCACTATAATCAACAGCCATAATAGCCAAACTTCTTACAGACATATAAAGTATATCATTATCCTCATCATAAACTAATGAATTGCAATGAGCCCAGTCCATAGGATAATCGCTTTTTCTTCCTATACTGTAATATTTATTATCTTCATCAAATATAAGTTTTTTTAAAAATTCTTTTTCTGCCTCATCTCCATTTTTATTAACTATCTTTTTTATCAAATCTCCGACATATAAATCTCTTATCAAATTTCCATTTTTATCAACTTCGCAAATTCTATCCTCCAATCCCCATTTAGAATTAGCAAGCATTATATAATTACTATCAGATTTTTTTCTTATAACATCATGATGAACTCCTATATCTAAATTAAGAACATCAAGTTTGGCATTTCCAAGCAAATCGCTTATTCCCATAGTATCATAAATAACAATATCATTATCTTCATTAATAACTTTTGCTATTTCGTTGGTAAGATAGAAGTTAGAATAATTCAAATAACGCAAATTTCCATTTCTGCTTATTCCCATTAAAAATGACCCTTTTTGAGTTCTATTTATTATAGGGCTTACAAAATACATTTCAGGATTATTATCTTTAAAATTAGTTAAAGCATTTTCATCATTTATATTAAAGAAATTTGTATCCTCTTCAACTCTTAAATCTTTCATCACTTTATTAGTAGCTGGTATATATACTTCATCTAATGAAAGCTTTCCTATAATAATATTAGTAGAGATTTTATTTGTTCCGTTTATAATATGAATAGTATTTGTATTTTCTGAGTACATTCCATGAATTGCAAAATTAGATCCGTAATTTTTAGGATATGTGAAAATTATATCTTCATCTCCGTTTCTACCTTCTGTAATCACTGTAACAGGATAATTATTATTAGTTTCTATTTTATACAATAATGATAATGGAGTTTGTCCATTAGGATTTAATATCATTTCTCCTATTTTATCATCTGGAAGAGGTATTTCTTTTTTTGAACATGAAAATATTAAAATTGTTCCAATTATACATATAATAATTTTTTTCATAAGAATATCCTAATTAAATATAATCCTTTTTTATTTTAATTAAAAATATGATTTTATGCAATCAAAAATATATAAAAATATAATTGAAAATATTGTTTTTTAATATAAAATGCAGATTCTATTTTTAGAAGTTAATTTTTTGAACTATGGATATTATAAAGGAGTTTGAAGAACTTAGTGGTATTAAAGTTAATTACAATACTTTAAATTTTAATGAAGAGCTTTAATATATTTTTTTAATAGTATGGATAATAACATGAAAGAATTTTTTGATGCTGCTAAAAGCGGAAATTTGATGGTATTAAGAGAATATTTAAAAAAAGATATAGATATAAATAAATTGGATGATGAAGGCTTTAGTGCATTAATGCTTGCTTCAGTATTTAATAGAGTTAATATTGCAGAAGAATTGATAAAAAATCATGCTTTAATTAATTTGCAAAATGAGGAGAATTGGACTGCTTTAATATTTGCCTCTTTTTATGGTCATTATGATATTGCTGAAATTCTATTAAAAAATAATGCCGATTTAAATATTAAAAATAAACAAGGATTTGATGCTCTTATTACAGCGGCATTTTACAAAAGAACTGATATTCTTAAATTATTATTGGAATATAATGCTGATGTTAATACAAAGGATTATGAAGGTTTTACTCCATTAATATATTCATGCAATCATGATAATGCTGATATTTTAAAACTTCTTCTGAAACATAATGCCAATATTAATGATAAAACTAATAAAGGAGTTAATGCTTTAATGTATGCATGTTTAATGCTGAAAAAAGATATTGTTAATGAACTTCTTAAAAATATGGTTAATATAGAAGATACTGATAATAATGGAGATGATGCTTTTATTTATCTTAAAAGTAATAAATATGATGAAGATACTAAAATATTAAAAGAAATTTATGATATGCTTAATAGATATAAAAAGGCATAGAATCGATATGGTATTAACTTTTTATTTAATGGTATTTGTAATTATATTTTTTTATTATATAATATTTAAAAATTTTTATAGAATATTTTAATAGTTGAATATTTATGCAGGATATATGTATAATAACAGATATAGGAACGATATACGGATTCGGACATATTACCCGTATGAAATTTATATCGAATAGATTAAAAGAATATTATAATTTTATATTTTCCTCTATTAATGATAAAAGCGGATTATTTAAAG
>NZ_JARHYI010000045.1 GCF_029258575.1 Brachyspira sp.
ATATGTTTTCTAGCAGTATGAATAGATTTATGGACTTTCATATTGGAACATTTGATATAACTACAAAAATAATTGATATTAATGATGTTCGTTTAGCTATAGATAATGTTAATAAAGAGTTAGAATCTGCTTCTTCTATGCATTTAGCAAATAATGATGGCACTAAAAATAATAATGAGAATGAATCTAATATTCCTTCATATAAATTAATAAATGCTTCATTTGTTGTAGACCCTATAGGAGGTAAATCTATAAATGATATAGAGATAGGAGATAAAGTTTTAGTAAGTATAAATTCAAATACTGTTGAAGAGAATATTATATATTTAGAACTTAAGGGCAAAAAGGATAAATATTCTAAATATTTAGTTCCTGCTGAAGTTTTGGAAAAGACTGTAGAAGAAAAATCAATTAAAATATTACTGAAATTGATAGATGGATATTGTTGCTTAATAGAAGAGATTGAACCTATTAAATTAAAACTTTTCAATCCAAATAGAGATTTAAATGTTAGTAGTAGTAATAAAAATAGTAAAGAAGAAAGTAATTCAGAAGATAAAAATAAAACATTCTTTGAAAAGATTTTTTCTAAAATTAATACATTCAAACTAGTTATTTTTGGATTGGGAGCTATTATAATATTTGTTTTTTGTGCGATATTGTATGTATTCTTTTTCCAAACTTAATTTTGAAATTATTTAATTACATTTTACATAGATATAATTATAATTATTTTAAATTATTAAAGGATAATAATTATGAGTATAGTTGTATATTCTGTTTTAGATGATGAATTAGAATATTTTAAATTGATGGAAGAGAAATACAATACAAAATTTAAATTGCATAAATATCATTTAAATATTGATAATGTAGATAATGCCAAAGGATATGATTCTATTGTATTTAATGCAAGAGATGCCATTACTTATAAAGTTCTTGATAAACTTAAAGAATACGGTGTAAAATATATGAGTACAAGATCTGTAGGTTTTGATAATATTGATATAGATTATGCAAATAAAATAGGAATCAAAATAGCAAATGTTCCGTCATATTCTCCTAATTCTGTTAGTGAATTTACAGTGCTTTCTCTATTATCCTTACTTAAACATTATAATAATTTGATTATAAATTCCCATAATAGAAATTATATAAGAACAGGACTTGTGGCAAAAGAGATTAGAAATTTAAATATTGGTGTTATAGGCACTGGAAGAATAGGTACTTTGACTATAAAACATTTAAAAGGATTTTCTCCAAAAAATATATATGTATATTCAAGAACTCAAAAAGAAGAGATAAAAAATTATGCTGAATATGTTAGTTTGGATAAATTATATAAAGAAAGCGATGCCATAATATATCATATACCATTTACCAAAGAAACAAAGGATATTATCTGTAAAGAATCTATAAGTAAAATGAAAAAGGGAGTATATATTATAAATGTTAGCAGAGGTGGAATAGTTAATAATATAGATTTACTTAATGGACTTAAAAATGGACATATTGGAGGTGCCGCTATAGATGTATATTCTAATGAAATAGAATATGTTAATAAGGATATAAAAAATATAGTTTTAAAAGATGATATTATCGAAGAATTATTTAAAATGGATAATGTGATAATAACTCCTCATTTTGCTTTTTATACTGATGAAGCACTTTCAAATATGGTAAGTATTTCTATTGATAATATATTTGATTTTAAAAATAAAGGCGAATGTGAAAATCAAATAAAAACTGTTAATAAGAATCAATAATTTTTCATTTTTTAATTGACTAAGTCTAAAAATTATATAAAATTGTATATATAACTTTTAATTAGTTTTCTACTTATAATTTAGTTAAAATATTTTAATTATGAGGAGTCTTTTATGAAATGTAAAAAAATATTTTTAATTACCAATATTAGTTTGATATTTTTATCAGTTTTATTATCTTCTTGTTCTCAAAAAGTCAAATCTATCAGTAAAGATATAGTGGTAAATTTAAGTGTAGAGCCAAAAACTATAGACCCTAGTTTAAATGCTCAAATATATGGTGTAATTTATATATCTCATGTATTTGAAGGATTAACTGTTAGAGATAAAAATAATGATATAGCTCCAGGTGTGGCAGAAAGATGGGAAATTAGTGAAGATGGTAAAACATATACTTTTTTTCTGAGAACTAATTCTACTTGGTCAGATGGCAAGCCTGTTGTGGCAGAAGATTTTGTATACAGCTGGAGAAGACAGGTTGATCCTAAAGTTGCAAGTGAATATAGTTATCAGCATGAACCTGTAAAAAATGCTATGGCTATCACAAGAGGCGAATTACCTGTTGATGCTTTGGGTATTAAGGCTATTGATGATCATACATTAGTTGTAGAATTAGAAGCCCCTACAGCCTATTTCTTGGAAGTGACAGCATTTCCTACATTCTCTCCTTTAAGAAAGGATATTATAGAGAAGTATGGCGACAAATGGACATTAAGTCCCGATACTTATATAGGTAATGGACCTTATATAATGTCAGAACGCAATATAGATGAAAATATTATTATGCTAAAGAATAATAATTATTGGAATGCTGATAGTATAATAGCTGAAAAAATAACATTTGTATTTATGCAAAATGGAGCAGCTGCTATAGCTGGAATAAAAGATGGTTCTTTACATATGGCTTATGAACCTCCTCAGCAGGATATTCCTAGTTTATCTAAAGAGGGATTAATACAAATTAAGCCTCTAATAGCTACATATTATTATCCTATTAATGTAACTAATGAATATTTACAAGATCCTAGAGTTAGACATGCTTTATCTCTTGCAATAGATAGAAATTATATAGTGGAAAATATTACCAAAGGTGGACAGAAACCTGCTGGTGGATGGGTGCCTTATGCGGTTAAGGATATAGATGGCGATTTTAGAGATAATGGCGGAGATTTTTATGATATATCAAAAAACAGATATGCTAAAAATATAGAAAAGGCTAAAAAATTGTTTGCTGAGGCTGGATATCCTAATGGAGAGGGTTTCCCTGTTATAGAGTTCAAAACAGATCCTGGTAATCATGTAGGTATATTTGAGGCAGTTCAGCAAATGTGGAAGGAACATCTTAATGTAGATTCTACAATTACTCAAATAGATAATGCTTTACTTGGTCAAACTTTATTAGAGAAAAAATTTATGATAGGTAGACTTTATTGGTCAGCTGATTATTCTGATCCTATGTCTATGATGAGTTTATTTACAAGCTATAATACTCAAAATAATGGTGGATACAGTAATAAAAAATATGATGACTTAATAGCTCAGGCTATGTCTACAGATGATAATGAAATAAGAATGAAAGCCATGCATGAAGCTGAAAAAATACTTATAGAAGAAGATATGGGAGCAATACCTATTTACTTCTTTACTGAACCTTTACTTGTAAATCCTAAATTAAAAGATGTTGTATACAATCCATTAGGTTTTCATAAATTTTTCTATGCTTATTTAGAAAATTAATTTTTATTATACATAAAATAGGTGCTATGAAAGTTTCATACCGCCTATTTTATTAAACTTATTCATATTAATATCCGATTTTAAATATTAAAATAACTTGAAAATCTTTTCATAATAATGTTTAATATATGAATTAATTATTAAGGTGGTTTTAATTATTAAAAAAATAAAAAAAATTATATTGATTATTTCTCTTATAATAATAATGATTTTTGCCAATTCCTGCGATACTTTCGATTTATATATAAGAAAGGCATTGGAAGGGGCAAACTTTTATGAATTAAGCGTATATGGAGAATCATTAGGTCGAGATATAAAAGTTGTTGAACTTAGAGGATTTGATGTAAATAATTTTAGAAATGACAGAGTTTCTTATTATATAAATAGATATCAAGGAAGTTGGAGACCTTATATGCAGAAAATCATAGATAGGTCTCAAATATATCTTCCTTATATTAAAGAAGTTTTTAAAGAAAAAGGTGTTCCAGAAGATTTAGTTTATCTTCCTATAATAGAAAGTGATTTTAACCCTCAGGCGGTTTCTCATGTGGGTGCTGCTGGACTTTGGCAGTTTATGCCTATGACAGGGGCAATATACAATCTTAAAGTTAATTATTGGTCTGATGATAGATTTGATCCAGAACGTTCTACAAAGGCTGCTGCTGATCATTTAGTTAGACTTGATAAAAATTTTAAATCTTGGGTAATAGCATTAATATCATATAATGCAGGTGGTGGAAGAATATCTAAGGCAATTAGAGAAGTAAAAAGTAATGATTTTGAAGATTTATTAAGAGCTGGAGTACTTCCAAAAGAGACAGAGGAGTATATACCAAAATATGTTGCTGCCGTTATAATAGCTAAGAATCCAGAAAAATTTGGATTTAAAATAAATAAACCTAAAGTAGTTTTTCCTCAAGGGGATTTGGTTTATGTGGATGATGCTGCCGATTTATCAGTTATTGCCAAGATGATAGATGTAGATACGGAAGACTTGAAAGCTTTGAATCCTCATTTGGCTAGAGGTGTTACTCCTCCGGGAATGGTGAGATATCCGCTTAGAATTCCAGAAGGTATGGGAAATAAATTCAATGACACTTTTGGCAAAATACCAGCTTCTGAAAGAGTTACTTTTAGAAGACATGAGGTAAAAATGAATGAAACGCTTTCTCATTTATCAAAATTTTATAATGTACCTATTAATGCTATAGTTGAAATAAATAAATTAAAATCAAGAAGTCTTAATATAGGTCAGCAGGTAATGATTCCTATACAGGGGCTTGATAATGCTAAACAGGTGGATTTGGCACAGTATGAGGAAGAACAGCAGAGAATAAGAGAAGGCAGATTTGTATATTTTGAATCTTTACCATCTCCCGATTATGAATATAAAGATATAATGTATCATGTTAGATCTGGAGATACTCTTTGGATTATTGCAAGAAGATTTAATATTGATATAGCAGAAATAAAAGCATGGAATAAATTAAATAGTAATGTACTTTCTATAGGTACAGAAATATTTTTGAGAATACCTATAAATAAATGATAAGCAGTAAATCAAAGTACAAAACTTGTAGGGTGATTTAAATTTCTAAAGGTATAAAAAATAAATTAGTGATTAATTTTTTTATTGCTAGTGATAAAACTTTTAATTTTAGATTTTTTATTTCTTGTATAATAAAAAGTATTCAGTTGGTATATATATATAATATTAAAAATAGTTAATAAGCCAAAAAATTATCAGCTACTCATTCATCTATTTAATTTAATATCATAATTAATATTTAATTTGTATATTTATTTATCTTTTTCTGTTATGGCTTCAACTATATTAACTAAATTAGCAATAGATCGGTTAAAATACACTAATACATCTCCATATAAATGTGCATTCAAAGCAGGTATTAATGACTTATCAACATTATCATAATGTCTTTCTCTTGCCTCATAATAAAAGCCTTTAATATCATGATATTTTTGCATAGCTTCATCATAAGTTTTTTCTTTATTTAGATAATAATATTGAAGTATCAAAGTTGATAAATAATCTATAAAATCTTTATTATTATTAATCATTTTTATAATATCTTCTTTTTGTGTATCATTGAATAATGTCTTTTTTTCACTACCTTTCATTATAGCTTTACCTAGATCTTTTAAATTATCTCCTAAATTTTCATAGTATGTACTTATATTTATAAGAGAAGCTATATTTGATGAATTTATACTATTTTTACCAAGCAGTTTTAATAGAAATGTATGTATTTCATTATCTGTATTATCCAGCATTTTTTCATGATCTCTTATTTTGGTAAGTAGTCTTTCACTAGGGTTATCAAATAACTGCTCTATTCTAGAAAGCATTTTTTTAGCAGTTTCACCCATATAAGCTACTTCTTTTCTTACTTCTATCTCAGCAGATACTGGCATATTTAATAATTTATCTGAAAGAACACTTACATGTTTTTCATCTTCTTTATCTCTAATTATTATGCATACTATTTTTTCTAATTTTTCTGTTAAGAAATAGAATAATATAACATTGATAATATTAAATATTGTATGTGCAGCTGCTATATAAAAAGATATATTTACATATTTGTTATTAACTATAAGATGAGGATCTCCTATATTCATAAAGCCCACAATAATATCAACTATTTTTATATAATATGGGAATAGGAAGAACATATATATAACACCGAATATATTAAATAAACAGTGAACTAAAGCAGCTCTTTTGGCATTTGTAGAAGCTCCTAATGTTGCTAAAACAGCAGTTATAGTTGTACCTATGTTTTGTCCCAATATTAAAGCTACAGCAGTGGGATAATCTATTAAACCAACAGTTGCCAATGATATTGTAACACCCAAAGCAGCACTACTTGATTGTATTATTGCAGTAACAATCATACCTATCATGACACATAAAAATCTTCCATAAATAGTATTTGCATTTGCCATTAAAAATATTCTTTTGAAATCTTCAGAACTTCTTACTCCTTCAAAAGCCATTTTCATAAGTATAAGTCCGTAAAATATCATACCAAATCCCATTAGTATTTCACCAAAGAATCTAAGTTTTCTATTTTCAGAACCGAATATAACTATCATAGAACCTATTCCAAGCGAAGGCAAAGCAAGTACATCTATATTCAATGATATTATCCAACCTGTAACGGTAGTACCTATGTTAGCACCAAGTATTATATTTATAGCCTGTGAAAGTGTGAGTATATTTGCATTTACAAAACTTACTGCCATAACAGTTACAGCACTACTTGATTGAACTATGGCAGTTATAACAAAACCTAAAGCAATTCCAAATATTTTATTTTGGGTTACTTTATGCAGTATATCTTTTAAAGCGTTTTCTGTACTTTCTTGAAGTCCATCTGAAAATACTTTAAGACCATACATAAAAAGTCCAAAACCGCCTATCAGCGAAAAAGCTAGGTTTAAAAACATTTTTCATATCCTATAATTTATTAAATTAGGAATGTTTAGAATATCATGAATAGGTAAAAAGTCAATAAAAATAAATTATTATGTTAATTTGTTTATTAATTTATTTTACATTTTAATTTTTTTATTTTTATATAATAAAATATATACTAGAAGAATTTATTGAGGATTGTATAGAATAAAATAAATTTACATTGTATTGATTATGGGAGGATAAATTAAATGCAATAGCTTATATATTTTATGCGATGAAAAAAATTGAAAGTTATTAAAGATATTATTAATCCTATAGATTGGGAATATGATAACTCTTATTGTACTTTTAAATTCCATATTGATGATGAAGTTGTAAGTAGTGTATTTGTTATGAATGAGGTCTCTATATAAAAATTAGATAGAGAATTAATAAAACAATATTTAGAAGAATTAAAAGAAGTGAAAGAAAAAATGAAGATAATTCAATATTAACACTTATAAGATTTAATATAGATTGTAGTATTGAGAGAAAAAACTTTTTCAATTAGAAAAATGTTTAATAAATATTCTGAGCATATAAATATTGCTTATATTTCATATATAGATAATAGAGGAAAAAATTTTACTTTAATGTATTCTTCAAATGGAAGTACAGATTTTTCTATTTAAATTATTTTTTGATTATTTGTATACAATAATTTATTGATGTTATAATTGGAGATTATTTTTTTCTCTTTCCATTTGGATTTTTGGAGGTTACATTTTTATGTACATTTTTATTTTGAGGCTTTAACTGTTTCAATTGATTAATTTTTTCTCTTATTTCAATAGCCTTTTCAAACTCTAAACTGTCAGATGCTCTTTTCATTTCTTTTTCAAGCTCTTTTATATAATCATCGCTTCTCTTTTGAGGGTCAATTTTTACTCTTTCATTAAATCGTCTGAAATCAAAATGAAGCTCATAAGATGTTTCAACTTTTTCTTCTCTTTCAATTATATCCTGTATCTTTTTAATAATAGTTTTTGGAGTGATATTATGTTCTTTATTGTACTCCATTTGTATTTTTCTTCTTCTTTCAGTTTCATCAATAGCTGTTTTCATAGCATCACTGATACTATCAGCAAACATTATAACTCTACCATTAGCATTTCTTGCCGCACGTCCTATAGTCTGTATTAGGGTAGTTGTATTTCTTAAAAAACCTGTTTTATCAGCATCGAGTATCAATATTAATGAAACTTCAGGTACATCAAGCCCCTCTCTTAAAAGATTTATCCCAACAAGTACATCGAATGCCCCGAGTCTTAAATCTCTTATTATCTCAACTCGCTCTACAGTTTGAATATCAGAATGCAGGTATCTAGTTCTTACTCCATTTTCATTTAAATATTTTGTAAGGTCTTCAGCCATTTTTTTTGTAAGAGTTGTTATAAATATTCTTTCATTATTTGATACAGTTTTTTTAATCTCTTCAAGTATTCTATCTATTTGCCCATCAATTGGATATACTTCTATGATAGGGTCAAGTAATCCAGTAGGACGAATAATCTGCTCTACAACCTGCCCGCTTTTTTTTATTTCATACTCGGCAGGAGTAGCACTAATATATATTGTGTCATTTGTAAGTTTTTCAAATTCTTCAAAAAATAATGGTCTGTTATCAAGTGCTGAAGGAAGTCTGAAACCGTATTTTACTAAAGTTTCTTTTCTGCTTCTATCTCCAAAAAACATTCCTCTTATTTGAGGCACACTTACATGCGATTCGTCTATAATAGTTAAAAAATCTTCTGGAAAATAATCTATTAAACAAGCAGGTCTGTCTCCTTCTTTTCTTCCCGATAATGGTCTTGAATAATTTTCTATACCTGCACAATATCCTACTTCTCTAAGCATTTCCAAATCATATTTTGTTCTTCCATATATTCTTTCAGCCTCTACCAATTTACCTTCTGATTTGAATTTATTATATTGCTCTTTAAGTTCTTCTTCTATAAGTTTAATTCCTGATGCAAGTTTTTCGCCTCCCGTAACGAAGTGTTTAGCAGGATATATAACAACTCTGTCCTGTTCTGCTAATTTCTGTCTTGTTACAGGATTAATTTTCATTATTCGCTCAACAGTATCTCCGAAAAACTCTACTCTTATAACTTCATCAGAATAAGCACTCATTATCTCTATAGTATCACCTATAACTTTAAATCTAGCTCTCTCAAGAACATCTTTAACTCTTTCATACTGTATAGATACTAATTTTTCTATTATTTCATCTCTATCATATTCTCCGTCTTTTTCTATAGCAATATAAAGTTTTCTATAATCTTCAGGAGAACCCAAACCATATATGCATGAAACAGAAGCTACTATTATAACATCTCTCCTTTCAAGAAGCGATGTAGTTGCTTTCAATCTTAATCTGTCAATTTCATCATTAACAGAGGCATCTTTATCTATATATAAATCCTTTGCAGGTACATATGCTTCAGGTTGATAATAATCATAATATGAAACAAAGTATTCAACTGCATTATTTGGAAAAAAGTCTTTAAGCTCTCTGTAAAGCTGTGCGGCTAATGTTTTGTTATGAGACATTACTAAAGTTGGTCTATTTGCTTTTTCTATAACATTAGCTATTGTAAAAGTTTTTCCACTTGCTGTAACTCCGAGCAGAGTTTGATATTTATTTTTGTTTTCAAGTCCTTGCACCAAAGATTCTATTGCAGTTATTTGATCTCCTGAAGGCTTGAAATGAGATTCTAGTTTAAAATTCATTTATAAATTATACTATACTTTTTATATTTAGTAAATTATCTGAAATTTTTTTTTAATTTTGATTTAAATACATTAAATTCTCTATATATATTTATATAATATGGATTATAGTTTAGATTTTTATTTTCAGCAAGTTTTTTTATATATATTTTACTCCATGTTAAACAATGCAGAGAATGAAATCTTATTTTTTTATTTATATTTTCATCATTATAATTACAAAAAGGAATATCATTTTCGAAGAATATTTTTTTCATTTCATATTTATCTTTTTTGAGCATTTCAAAATTAGGACTTCCATAAACAATACCAAAATCAAATACTGAATCATCTTTTATTTCGGATAAATTTCCTACCGATAAATTTGTATTTGAAAAAAAATCCCTTGAAATATCCATATCAGAAATAGTTCCTGCAACTCCATTATTTACTCTGTATGGATCATTATAATACATATTTTTTAGTTTATTTATTTCATTTTCATCTGTATATTTCAATAATAGATATTTTGAAAATTCTTCTAATACTTTTACATCTCTAATATACATAGTTAAAGCTAGTTTATTTGCTAATGATATATCATAATTATAAAATGGTTTTAATGCCTCATCTAAATTAGAAAATATTAATATATCGCTGTCAATATGCAGGCATTCATTTATCTTATATTCTTTCATAAAATCTTTTATAATAATCCATCTTTGCATACAAAACATTTCATAATTAGGATCACTTTTTCCAAGATGTATATAATGATTTTTGAAATTGATAGATTCTTCTTTAGTAAAACTTTATTTATATTAACATAAGTAGAATATTTAGAATACTCTTTATATTCTCTATCAGATATTAAAAATACATTGGCATTTTTATTTGTTTCTCTTATCCTTTTCAATGCATAAACTAAGTATTTAGCAAATCCTACATGTAAAATAACTATATTCATAAAAAATTATATTAATAAAAATTAACAATTCTATTTAGTACAACAGTTTTATTATCAAAGTCTGTAACTTCTGCCTTAAAATTGTATTTTCCTCTTTTGGGAATAAATACACCGCCTCTATAGAAGTGAGAATCTACTCCATAAACTTCTTCAAAAGTATAATTCGGAGATATATAATAAACATTATCCCTTTTTATGAAATATGTAAAATCATAATCTCTTAATAAATCATCATTCATAAAAATTTTTACTCTTTTAAGTCCCATAGGTATTCCACCTAAAAGATCATAAGCTTTTACGAATAATTTTATTTCTCCATTGTACCTCATAGGCATTTTATCTTTTATTTGTATAAGTCTGTTTTCAGTCCTTAAATATATACCATGAATTAAAGGTTCTTGAATTGAGCCTTTATCTATATTTAGATATTCTAATGGATCTACTACCAATCCTTCTTTCATATTCTCTATTGTAAGATGCAAATGAGCACCTCCTGATCTTCCACTGTTTCCTGTTAAAGCAACCACATCTTTTTCAGTAACTTTTGCATAAGATTTTTCAATACTTCCTGGCTCTATATGATAATAATAGCTTCTTAAACTATCAGGATGCTCTATCATAAGAACATTACCAACCCCATAAAGAGGTCTTGTAGGGTCTTCTGCCTCATCTGTATAATAAACTATTTCTCCATCTTTTACAGGATATATCTCCATTTTATGACCACCAAAGTCAACACCATTGTGAAAATGATCCGTTCTGAACTCTCCAAATGTACTTGTAATTCTTATTCTGTTCGGATCTATAGGAACTCTTGCAAATAAGAAAGATGATATTAACAACAATAATAATATATATTTTTTCATAGCTTAACTCTTTTGTATGTATAAATAATTTTATCTGTTACAATCATATATTCATTTTCTAAATTTGATATATCAAGATTATATACCCAGCCTTCTATTTCTTTTTCAAACACAATTTCTTTAGAATGATTATCATATATCAAAACTACACTTTTGGCATCTTTAGATACGCTCATAATAGTTGAATTTGTTTCGCTATTTAATTTCATATTTATTGCATTTTGCATATTATATTTTTCTATGTTTATTTTATTGATTTCTTTTCCTTTATTTAGAGAATATAATACAATATCTTTATCGGCTAGCATGAATGCTGTCATAGATTTTTCACTTATATAGCTTGATACATGGCGTCTTCTATTCAATTCTGTATTTAAATACCATATAGTGTTTCCATTGGCATCATAAAGAGTTATGTATTCTGGTCTTATGCCACTTACTGATAGAGCAAAGCTTCCATATTCGCTTATAGCAACAGATTTTACTATATTTATTTCGCTTAATATAGTAGATATTGAAAAAGATAAATTACCATTTCTATTAATATATGCAATATCACCGCTTGAAAAACCTGCTATATAATCTCCTGTATTAAGTGCGAATGCTCCATCTGTAATAATTTCTCCGTATTTTATATGTTTGCTTAATGGATTATTATTAAAATCAAACATTTGTATTTTTGAATTGTCGCTAGAATGATAAACTATTCTTTTGGCATAAGGAGCAATTTCTGGATAAATAGATGTATTAGTACGCCATATAATAACACCCATATTATTATATGCATCTATATAATTTCCATATCTTTTATAAATAATAAAATTTTCATTATTTAATGATGCTAATTCTCCTCTTGATAAATTTGTGCTGTATATTGTATTTCCCTTAAAATCAAAATAATGTATTAT
>NZ_JARHYI010000048.1 GCF_029258575.1 Brachyspira sp.
ATAGTGTACATCTCTCTTATAGCCTCTTCAGTTAAACCAGTTTCTTTAGCAGATATACTCACAGCCTCATCATAATTATTTTCTATATAATTTAAAACTTCTCTCTCAGCATTGATAAACTCATCTGCTAGTACCTTATTTTCATTATAAAATTTCTCGCTTACAGCAACAACAATAGAAGCATCTACCAATCCCTCTCCTGTAGTTACAACATTATAACCATCTTTTATCATATTATAAGCAGAAGGACCAGCAAGCAAAGCCATATCTACAGCCCCGCCTACTAAAGCAGCCTGAGATTCTGGTATACCCATAGAAATGAATTCTATATCGCTTTCCTTTAATCCTAATGTATTTAAATAAGCAGACAAAAGTTCATGAAGTATAGTACCTTTAGGACCAGCAACCTTCTTACCTCTCATATCATCAGCATTTGATATAGTAGTACCCTTTTTAGAAAATAATGTAAAAGCTTTAGGAGATTTACTGTACATATTAAGAATTTTTATATCAAGTCCATTTGCATATGCTAATATCACAGATGTAGCACCTACTGCATATAAAAATTGAATATCGCCAGATGCCAATGCCTGAGTTTGCTCTGGTCCTGTTGTAAGTTCTGAATATGTTACTGGAAGATTATATTTACTGAATGAATTACTGAATATCATTTTTTCTTTTTCAACTATTGAAGGTACATTCAAAGGAGATTTAACATATGTTACCGCTATTTTTTTAGCATTAAAATTAGTTTGGGAATTGTCAGAAGTTTTATTTCTGCTGCATGACAAAATAAATAAAATTGTAAATAATGATACTATAAGCTTTAAATAAAAATTATTTCTCATTTTTTATACTCCTTAAAATTATAATATATTCAATTCTTAATAGAATTTAAAATATCTTTTTTTATATTTATAAGTTCATCTGAAAGTATATTTCTTTTATATTCTATATTAGATAAATCATATTCCTTTTTTATTATTCCATTTTCAAATATTATAATTTTCTCACCCAAAATCAATGCCTCATCAATACTATGCGTTACAAATATAATAGACTTTTTATTTAATTTATAAATATTAATAATTTCATTTTGTAAAGTTTCTCTAGTAAAATAATCAAGAGAAGCAAAAGGCTCGTCCATAAGTATTATATCTCCGTCATTAGCTAAAGCACGTGCTATAGATACTCTTTGCATCATACCAAGCGATAATTGAGAAGGATAAGCCTTATCAAATCTATTCAATCCTATCATATCTATTAATTCATATATTTTATTTTCATCTTTTTTATTTTTATTCATTGCAAAAGTGATATTATCAAAAACATTAAGCCATGGCATCAATCTAGGCTCTTGAAATACCATAGATATTTTAGCATTATTTTCTATAATAACATCTCCATTATCCGCTTTTTCAAGTCCTGATAATAATCTTAAAAAAGTAGTTTTTCCACATCCGCTTTTACCTAATATTATTGTAATTCCATTTTCAGCAGATTCAAAATTGATATTTTTAATAACATCTATTTTTTTATTATCAACTATAAAAGATTTTGATAAATTTAAAGTTTTAATTTTCAATATAAACTCCTTTAGAATAAGGAAGTTTTTTTATCAAATACGAAAAAATCATATCAAATAAATATCCCAAAACTCCTATAGTAATAATTCCAGCTATAACTCTATCAGACCTTGAAAGCTGCTGAGAATCAAGTATCATATATCCTAAACCGCTTGAAGCTGCTATCATTTCTGCACCTATTATAGCTCTAAAACTATATCCAAGCCCTATACGCATTCCAGCAAGTATACTAGGAAAAGCACTTGGAAGTATTATAAGAAAAAATATTTTCATTTTTGTAAGACCAAGAGAATATCCTACCTCTATAAGCTTTTTATCTACACTGCTTATAGCATGCCTAATATTAATAAATATAGGAAAAAATGCTGCCAATATGATAATAATTATCTTTGACTTCTCGCCTATACCAAACCATAATATTAATATTGCTATTAAACTTATAGGAGGCACATTTCTCATAAACTCTATTATATTTCTAAAATACTCAAATCTCTCAGGTTTTATACCAAGAAGCATTCCGAATATAAAGGCAAAAATAAATGCTATTGAAAAACCAACTATAACTCTCAAAAGACTTACATATATATTTTTTATCAAACTACCATTAACTATATCTATATAAAAAGCTCTTAAAACTCTTTGAGGAGAAGGCAGAACATAACTGCTCCATATATTAGTTTCGCTTGCCATAAACCATAGTATTAATATAAGTAGAAATATAATATTTTGTTTTATAAATCTCATAATTATAAAATTATACACTAATAATAAAAATAATAAATTAAATTAATAAAAATATTTATAAAATAGAACTTGATTTTTTTTTGATAATATGTTAATATTTATAGCAACTACCAGCTCGGGTGATGGAATTGGTAGACATAGCAGATTTAAAATCTGCTGGTCCTTGTGACCGTGCCGGTTCGATTCCGGCCCCGAGCAATTTCTAAAATGGAGTGAGTAAAGTTTGTAGCATATAAAAGCTATAAACTTTTTTTGTATATTAATTTATGGTAAATAATCACGATAAACTTTCTAAACAAAACTTAATAATATTAATAATAGGACTTGTAATATTTGCAATTAGTTTCCTATTTATAGCAATGGTAGGACAGCACCCTGAAGGTTTTATGGGCTTTTTGGCTCCTTTTACTATGCTTGTAGGTATTATAACTATAGTTGCAGGTTTTTTATATAAATCTAATTCATAATCATTTGCCGAAAAGTTTTTTATAAATATCCTCTTGTTCCTCTAAATGCACTACAAAACCAACCGCTACTTTATTTTCTGTTACATTTATAATCTTTCTTACATTTTCTTCTCTAAAGCCTCCACATAACTCTATGCAATCAATGCCTTCTTCTTTAAGTTCTTTTGCTATTTTACATGCTTCTTCTATATCTGAAACTCCTATTATTTGAGAAACTCCATTATGTATTGATGCTCTATCCTTATTACTGTCAAAAATTTTATCCATTATTAAATAAGCAAATTTCATGTTATAAACTCCTAAAAGTAATTATTATATTATAATATAATAATAAAAAAGCCCCAAGTATTACACTCAAGACTTTATTATATTTATTCTTATTTAGTTATTTGTCTGTAGTACTTAAAGCATTATCAATTCTAGTTTCAACACTGGCAATATCTTTAGCATCATAATCTTTAAGAGGTATTATATTTCTAATAGCCGCATAAACAGTAGGAACTATAACAAGAGTAAATAATGTAGAAACCGTTAATCCTCCAAGAACCGCTAATGATAAAGGCTGATACATCTCATTACCCTCTCCGCTTGATAATGCCATAGGAAGAAGTCCTAATATAGTAGTAAGAGAAGTCATAAGTACTGGTCTTAAGCGTCTAGGACCTGCAATTAAAGCTGCCTCATCTCCATTAATCCTTTTCTCATGCATAAGTTGATTCATATAGTCAATAAGTACAATACCATTATTAACTACAATACCAATAAGAACTATAACCCCTATTCCACTGTATACACTTAAAGTCTGACCTGTGATTAGAAGCAATATAATAGAACCTGCAAAACCAAATGGTATAGCAAGAGCTATTACAAAAGGTGCAATATATGATTCAAACTGACTAGCCATAATAGCATAAACTAATACTAAAGCCAAAAATAAAGCCTGTAAAAGCTGTCCGAATGCCTCCTGCATATCCTCATAATCCCCAGAATAAATTATAGTGAAACCTGCAGGTATAAATACCTTTTCATTTATAGCAGTTTGAATATCAGCCATTATTTTATTCATAGGACGCCCATATCCTGAAGCTGTTATAGATGTTATTCTGCTGTCATTTTTTCTCTCTATTTCAGTAGGAGCAAAATCTTTATTAACATAAGCAATAGCTGAAACAGGAACCATGCCATTAGGAGTATTTATAAGCATTCTTTTAACATCTTCTATATTAATTCTATCTTTTTCATTTAATCTTACTATAACATCAATATCAGTAACATCAGAATTATTAGGTGTCATTCTAGTTGCAGTAGTGCCTCCAAAACTAGTTTTAATAGAATTTGCAACTGTATTTATATTGATACCCATTTTTGAAGCCAAATCTCTATTTATTTTTACATTCAATTCAGGGCTTGAATCATTTTTCTTCATACGAACATCTCTAAGACCTGGAACATCCTGCAATGCCGATATTACACTATTAGCTAAATCACCAGCTCTCTCAAAATCTTCGCCTACTATATCTATATCAATACCGCTTGAATCTCCTCCGCCACTCATACCTGAAATACTATCAACATTTATTTTAGCAGGATAACTTGCCAATAATTTTCTTACTTCCTCAACATAAGTTTCTGTCTCTTTAGTTCTTCCTTCAGATTTATCTATAAGCTGAACTCTTATATCCGCTTTATTAGCATCAGAACCAGATTTTGTTCTAGTTTGAATTCTGCTTATATCTTTACCTATATGCTTAGTTATATCATCTCCCATTCTATCTACAAAAGAAGCTGTCTGCTCTTTTCTAGTACCTATAGGCATTTGTATACTTGCCCTTAATTGTCCTTCATCAGACTTTGGGAATCCTTCCTTACCTATAAATATTACACCTACTATTATAACGGCAAATACTGAGATTATAATGGGTATTAATATTCTTTTTTTATGATGTATAGAATAAGTTAATAACTTTTCATACATATAATTAACTTTAGAATGAAAATGCTTATCAAAAAATACTTCAAAACGGGTTAAAAATTTGGATTTTTTAGTAGTAATTAATCTTGCCCCAAGCATAGGAACTATTGTCAAAGCAACCGCTAAAGAAGCTATCATAGAAACGGTAACTGTAATACATAAATCTCTAAACATCTGACCAGTTTGACCTTCAACAAAAAGGAAAGGCAAAAATACCGCTATTGTTGTAAGCGTAGAAGCAGATATTGCAAGTGCCACTGTAGAAGTTCCATCTATAGCAGAGGAATACTTACCATAACCATTATTTCTATAGTAAAATATATTTTCAAGTACTACAATAGAATTATCAACCATCATACCAATACCAAGTACAAGTCCTGAAAGAGATATAATATTCAAAGTAGTACCGAAGAAATACATCAAAGTAAATGTAACAATAATAGACATAGGAATAGATATAGCTATGATAGATACTGTTCTCCAATTCCATAAATAAATCATTAATATTATAATGGCAAATAAACCACCCTGCCAAGCAGTATCAAGAACCCCCTTAATAGCCTTATTAACATTATCAGCACTATTAAATAATATTTCATATTTTACATCGCCAGGCAAATTAAGAGTATCAAGTCTCTTTTTTATAGCATCAGAAACAGCAACCGTATTTGCACCAGATTCTTTATTTATAGAAATTGTTACAGCAGGTGTTCCATTAACTTTAATAACATCTCCGTCCTCATCATAACCTTCATAAATTGTAGTCAATTCTCTAAGCCTTACTGGAGTATTATTACTTTTTAATGCCACAACAACATTTCCTATATCACTAACCGTTTTGAACTCTCCAGTAGTTCTTAAGGTATATTTATAAACACCTTCATAAGTTTCGCCACCTGATATATTCTGATTTTCCATAGCTAAAGTATTCACTATAGAATTAATATCAAGTCCATAAGCCTGAAGTCTATTCATATCAACATCAACTTTAATCTGTGTTTTAAGACCTCCCATAATCTCAGCCCTAGCAACACCTCCAACCTGTTCTATACTAGTTAATATTTGATTATCTACAAGATTATATAATGCTGATAAATTTTCTGTTCCGTAAAAGGATACATCCATAACAGGTATATTTGAAGTAGAAAATTTATATACCGCAGGACTTTCAGCATCATCAGGCAATGCCTTTCTCACTCTATCTATAGCCTCTCTAATATCTGCCGTAGCAGAAGCTAAATCACTTCCCCAGTTAAATTCAACGAAAACGCTAGACCATTCCTGTTCCGATGATGAACTTACTTCTTTTATATTATTAACAGAAGAAACTGCTCCTTCTATAAGTTTAGAAACTGATTTTTCAACTTCCTCAGGACCTGCATTTTTATATTCTGTTCTTATACTTATGAAAGGCAATTCCAAATCAGGTAAAAAATCTACAGGAAGTCTAGATAAACTAACAGCTCCAAGTATAACAACAGCAATTATACCCATAAAAACAGCTACAGGTCTTTTTACTATCAATTCAATAAAACTTCTCATAATCGCTCCTTAAATATATAAAATTAACCGCCGACCGAATATATACTATTATCAGTACTATTAGAAGCATTTTGTGTATTATTAGTTTTTTCAGATGTATTTTCTTTCTTATCATCAGAATTAGGCTTGGCTGTTAAAGTATTTTGTTTAGGTTTCTGAGGCAATGCTGCATTAGGTTTTGATGCTGAAACATTAGACTTCGTATTTTCAGCATTAGTGACTTTTAAAGGCGATACTGTATTAGTTTGTGAAGATGCAACTGCAGTAGGAGGAGTAATATATTCCAATATTGTAGGATCATTTTCTATTCTATTAACTAATGATCCATTTCTTAAAAATTCGCGTCCGAACATTACAACTTCTTCACCCTCTTCAAGACCGCCACTTAAAGCAACTTTATCTTTAGATGTGAACAATACATTAACTTCTCTAGTATATGCTCTGTATTTCGTACTATTAGAAGAACTTACAGCATTTAACTCTGAAGGTGGATTATTGGAATTATCTTCCTTTACTATATATACATAATTTTTCCCTAAATCATCGCTGAACATAGCACTATTTGGTATAACAAATACATTATCAGCAGAATTTAAAAGTATCGATACATCAGAAAACATACCAGGTAAAAGAAGTCTTTCTTTATTATCTATCAAAGCCTTAACCATTAAAGTTCTTGTAGAAGGATTAACAGCATAATCTCTTTTTGTAATAACTGCTTCTATCTCTTTATTTGGGGCTGAAGGAACTCTTATTAAAACCTTCTGTCCTAAAAATATACCTGAAATAGAACGTTCTGGAACTTGTATTTCAACTTCCAATTTACTAATATCTGCAACATTGGCTATAGGAGTTGATGCTGCTATAGATGACCCCACTGCTAAATATGTAGTTGTTACATATCCTGATATAGGTGTTCTTGCGGGGGCATATGCATAATTTGCCCCTATAACAAATCTGTCAATTAAAGCTATAGTATCCCCTTTATTTACAAAACTTCCCTCATATTTCAATATATTAGCTATTTTTCCAGGAACATCTGATGATATTTCCACCTCTTTTATAGCTTTAATTTCAGCTGAAAGATCTAAATACTCATCTAAAGGCTGTTTGATAGGAGCTGCTACTAAAACACTTATAGCATTTTCTTTTTTCTTTAAATCTGCCTGCTTCTTTTTACATGAAACAAGCATAATAGAAATGCATAATAAAATAACTATAACAATTTTCACATCTGATTTTTTTATCATCATAATCTCCTTAAGCACCTAAAAGTTTTAATATTTGCAAAGTGCTTGAAAAATATTCATATATGGCTTGTAAATATGCAAGCTGGGCATTTAAATAAGTAACTTCCGCATCATTAACTTCAAGCGTAGATATAGTACCGCCTCTGTATTGTCTTTGTGCCATTTGCAATGCATAAGCTGCCGTTTTGGCATTTTCAGCCTGAGACTCTAAATTTAATGCCTGAGATTTTGCTGTAGAAATTAAATCTCTGCTGTTTATCTCTATAGTATCTCTTAATTGCTCATAATTTATTTCCATTTGCCTTATACTAAGTTCTATCTCTTCTGCCCCTTTGGCTGTCGAAGAAAAAGGTAAAAGAGAATCAAGAGCATAATTAAGTGAAAAACCTACACCCCAATTGAATTCGCCTTCTCTATTTTTTTTGAAAGTGCCGTTTTCTAATTTTATTTTATCTATAGTACTGATTCCTACATTGGCACTTGCAGATAATGTAGGCCATAAATAACTTCTTGCTACTCGTCTATTATACTCTAACATTTTTAAATTGCTACCCATACTCTTTAATTCTATATTATTATTCATTATAATAGTAAGTAAATCATCAAAAGGTATATCAGGTATTGATATATTTGTAGCATCCAATATACTTCCTACTAAATCAACTTCATCTGCAACATTTGTTAGACCTATTTGTCTTATAAAGGTTAATTTTAAACTCTGATATTGATTACTTAATGTTATAACTTGAGGTTTGGTACTTTCATACTGCACTTTTGAATTTAGATATTCATATTCTGATACCTGACCATTTCTGTACTTTAAATATGTTTCTCTCATTCTATTACTATAATTGAGTTGCTGCTGTACATATACTTTATAATTTTCCTGAGCTACAAAAGTGTTATAGAAATTTAATTTTGTATTTAAATCTACATTTAATTTCTCATCATAATATATATCCTTCTTCATCTGCAAATTAACATCTCTAGCCCTATCCGTATTCCAATTTCTAAAGCCTGTAAATAATGCCTTTGATAAAGAAGCTGATGCATTCCAAGTATCTGGACTTGAATATATTCCTGTAGAAATATCATTGATAGTATACTCTTTAGATTGTGCTAAATTTAATCCACCACTTACAGTTAAAGAAGGTAAAAATAAATCTGAAAAAGATGCTTCTTTCTGTACCTGTGCTATACGAACATCATATTCCGCCTGCTTTAATGTTTTATCATAATCAAAAGCCATAATTAAAGCATCTTCTAAAGTTATAGATATTTTATTAATTTCTGAAACTTTATTCGTTTCATTTAAATCTTCCGTAAAATTTGTATCTTGAGAATATAAAATTAAACTAAATATTAAACTTAAAATTAAACTAGCATAGAATTTCACAATCCACTCCTGTATAATTTTATCATATTTTTTAAAGTTATGAAATCTCGTATTATAAACTTACAAATTAAAAATATCAAGTTATTAGATGAATAAATACAGAAATAGTTCCTGATACTTTTATAAATTTAATATAAAGAATATTAATATAAAAAATAAAATAATAATTTAACTTTATACATTTTTTACAAATTTCAATATTATATATGCATTTTCGTATCTTTATAAAATTTTACTTAATAAATCGAAAACAGATTCATCTATATGAGAAGCTTTTTGAATTTCTTCTATTGATAGATTAAAATTCACAAGCACTTTATTCTCATCTATTTTGTACATATATGCAATAGATTTTGATAAATGCTCTATTTCTATAGGGCTTAAATTTGTAAATGCATATCTAAAGTTAGGCAAAATTTCTATAAATTTATCTTCATCTAATTTTTTTATAATATTATCTATAGTTTTTAGAATACTGTCATTAATAAATAATATATCCCTAGCAGCTAATAGTATACCATTTAAAAAATATGAAGCAGCTTCACTGTCAGATGATTCTAAAAAACTCGATACTATATAAGAAAACTCATCAGCACTTAATCTTCCAGATTTATACTTAATAGAAAGACATACGGCATATATATGAGAACTTCCGAATGTATTATCGATCATAGAATCTATTTTTTCATTAAATATATCTATATCGCAAAAGTGAGGATTTTCTAATGTAAATGAATATAAATTCTTTATATAATATGAATTCTTTAAAGCTTCTTCCTCTTTCATTTTTTTCATAGATTCCATATTAATAACAGCAAGTATAAATGTCTGTTTAGATAAAGATTCTACCGCAGGCATAATATTATAATCATCAAATAGATCTTTTCTCTCTTTAGATAAATTATCATTGATAGCTTCCATATTAATTAAATATGATAAATTATTCAAACAAGAACATAAACTTATAAAATTACTGTCATTCAATATAATTTCTTCTATTTTTTTATAATTATCTATAAAAAAGCTGTAAATACCCATAACATTAGCTTCTATCATAAGTTTTGAAACTTCATTAGAATCTATATTACCAATAAGTTTACCCACTATAACATTTCCTGCAAGCTCCTCTATAGTTACACCATATACAGATTTATCTATTAAAGAAGATTCAATAGAAGTTTTATATTCATATTTCCAAATCTCCCTAGCCAAGTTTTTATTAACCTTATTCACATAATCAGGTCCTCTTTCCAATTTACAAAAACCAACATCTAAAAAATGCATCTTATGAAAAAATTTACTCTTTTCAAAATGACTCTTATCTTTTACTATATCAAGTACAGATTCTATTTCCTGAGTCTTATCAATTTTTATTCGATATTCCTTACATTTATTTCTAAAATCTATTATCACAGGAGGAACGATACTTTTTGAAGATACCTTTCCATTTGCAACACCAGAAAGAAGTTTCAGCATCAAATCAATATTACTTGTATTCTCCAAAGATATGTCGCCTTTAACAAAAGAACTTTTAGCTGCATCTATAAGTTCATAAACACCAGCAGAATGCTTGCCTCTTAATTTTGCAAGATTAATTGCCATATAATAAGCATTTATACAATCTGGTATACTCACATTATGATTATGCCTATCTATATTTGAAGCCTTTATTATAAATGACATAACAACATTTAAAAAAATATTTTCAATATTATTTTTTTTATTTTCAGTTTTTTCAAGCTCTTTATAAACTAAATCATAAAATGCAGGAAACTCTATACCTGCCCTATATCCCTTTCTAGCATCAGCTTCTTCAAATGAATAGGGTATTAAATAATTTGCTGTATTTGAAACTATATACTTCTTCAATGATTTATACTCTTTATCTAATATTTTATTATCTTTTTCATTTTCTTTTAATTTATCTATTATGCCTCTAGTATGAAAACTTCCTGTAACAACCAAAACTCTATTATATTTTTCCAAAGCGTCTTTAATATTTTTAGCCATTACATATTCTCTGTTTCTAGTTTCAAAATCTTCATCTTCTATCAAACGCATATAATAGCCCAAAGCATAAATGCTCTTCATAAAATCTCTGCTTTCTTTAACTATTCCATTTATTTCAAAATCTCTTTCCCAAAGTTCTGCAAAGGTTCTAAGTCCAGATTTTTTTGTAAGCTCTACTGTATAGGCATTTATATTAAATTTATTATCATCATTATCATATACTGATATGAGTTTATTTATATTTTCTTCAGAGTTTTCTATCATAGAAGCATAATTCATATCTATAAAAGAACAATGAACTTTATTTTTTAATGCTTCTTTTATAGCAGTAAACTCTGGCGAATAATTCAAAAAAGGATAATAACATCTATACTTTTCATTGTACTTATCAACATAACTAGAATAAATACAAAAAGGAGCTTTAGTCTCCTCCTCAATCATATACTTCATCAAGTCATTACAATCATTCGGACCTTCTATAAGAACTGCATCAGGATTAAACTCTGCAAAAATTTTCTTCAAATGATATGAGCATGCAGGAGAATGGTGTCTTATAGGAAAGAATATTATATTATCTTTTATACTTTCTTGAAAACAATCATCAAAATTTATATTATCTTTTATACTGTCTTTATTATTTTTACTTGCTTTTTTCATTATTCAAAATCCTCAAACAACGAAAAATATTTTACTATAAAAACAGCATAATGCAATAATTAGAAATTAACTGCAATTATACTATATCATCTAAAAGATAATAAAGTCATATAAATTTATCTAATTCATCAACCGCACGCAGAATGAGTCTAAAAATATAGATTTATTTGAAATTGAAGTTATACAATATTATAAAATTGATTAACCGTGCGTTAAAGAGATTTTAAATTTAATAAACACTTGGGTGGGTGCTTTATTTTCTGATTTAAACTAAAAAACAAATAAAGTTTAATATTCCCGTATAAAACAATAAATATAAAGGGCTGGGTTTTAAAATAAATTTTTCATACTCAATCAATTATCTGTTTTTTCTGATGAATCGGATTTATCATCTTGAATAATTATTTTATCTATTACTTCTTTAAATTTATTATATTGTTTACTATAGTCTTCTTCATTTATATTTTTGTATTCTGTGATTAATGATAGAGCTTCATAATTATTTCCAAGATAATAAAAAACCAATCCTTTATAAAATTTTGAATCTTTATAATCTATAGCAGTATCAAAATCTTTTATACATTCCTGATATTTCTTAGTATTAAATAGACAAATACCTCTGAGATAATAAAGTTCATTGTCTTTATTATTCGTTATTAATTTAGAAATATATTTTTGTGCCTTCTGAAAATTATTTAATTTCATAAAACAAATAATTATTTTCTTTTTTATTTTTAAATCATCAGTTTTTAATTCTTCGTAAATCTTTAAAGCTCTTTTATAATCTTCCAAAGAGAAAAGATAATCAGCCTTTTTTAATTTCAATTCTTCTATATAATCACTCTCAAATAAATCATGTATTTTTAATATATCATCTATACAGCTTATAATATTTTTATAATTATTTAATTTTTCTAAAGCTGCCAATTTATTTTTTAATGAATCAATATTTTTATTATCAAATTTTAATGCTTTATCAAAACATTCTATAGCTTCTTCATATCTGCCTAATTGACGCAAAGCAACTCCTTTATTAAAATAAGCATAAGCATAAGCATTTTTATCATCTAATTCTAATCTTTTATCAAAACATTCTATAGCTTCTTCATATCTGCCTAATTGACGTAAAGCAACTCCTTTATTAAAATAAGCATAAGCATTTTTATCATCTAATTCTAATCCTTTATCAAAACATTCTATAGCTTCTTCATATCTGTCTAATCTCAATAAAGCAATTCCTTTACAATTATAAGCATCAATATTTTTATTATCTAATTCTAATACCTTATCAAGACATTCTATAGCTTCTTCATATCTGTCTAATTGACCTAAAGCAATTCCTTTATCATTATAAGCAGCAGTATTTTTATCATCTAATTCTAATACCTTATCAAAACATTCTATAGCTTCTTCATATCTGCCTAATACTAATAAAGCCTCTCCTTTAGTAAAATAAGCAGTAGTATTTTTATTATCTAATTCTAATCCTTTATCAAAACATTCTATAGCTTCTTCATATCTGCCTAATTCACATAAAGCAACTCCTTTACCATTATAAGCAGTAGTATTTTTATCATCTAATTCTAATGCTTTATCAAAACATTCTATAGCTTCTTCATATCTGCCTAATTCACATAAAGCAACTCCTTTATCATTATAAGCATAAGCATTTTTATCATCTAATTCTAATCCTTTATCAAAACATTCTATAGCTTCTTCATATCTGCCTGATTTTAATAACCTCACTCCTTCAGTATTATAAGCAGCAATATTTTTATAATCCATAATTTCATTACCTCTAATATTTAATACTTATATTATACATGATTTAGAAATAACTTGAAAGTAAAAAATATACCATATAAAATCTTGAAAAAATACATCTTTATAATATAATAATAAGAACTTGACTATAGGATATATTGTTTATGAAATATTTGTTAATTCTTTTTCTTCCTATTATACTATTCTCTTGCTATAACAATAATAACAATAATAAAGAATCAAATAATAATGCAGATAAAGCAACTATAAATTTAGATGACAGTACAGATAATAATATAAATAAAACAAAAGAATTAAAAACTACAGATAATGAAGAAAATAATTCATCAATAAATACAAATGAAACAGAAGAAACAACATATTATTCATATACAGATGAAGAAATTATAGATTTTATAGAATCAGGAGATTTAGAAACAATCAAAAAATTAATCGAATCAAAAAGTTTAGATGTTAATTATAATTTAACTATAGATGAATATTCCAAGTCAACACCTTTAATACAAGCTATAAAATATAAGCAAACTGATATCATAAATTATTTATTAGAAAACAATGCAGATGTTAATTTAACTTTAGGATATTATACTCCATTAATAGAAGCTATGTATGATGAAGAACTTGTTCGTAAACTTATAGATTTAGGGGCAGATGTCAATTTACCTGCTGAACTTACAAGCTCTACTCCTCTTATAGCTAGTATTCATAATATTACTATAACAGAGCTTTTAATTGAAAAAGGTGCTGATATTGAAGCAAAAGATGATGACGGTATTAATGCTTTAGTTTATGCTGTTTCTTATAACAAAGAAGATATAGTAAAATTGTTACTTGAGAAAGGTGCCGATGCCAATACAGTATGTGAAATAGAAAATGAACATATTGATATATCCCCTACTCCTTTAATGAATGCTGCTTATAGAGGGAATACTAATATAATAAATATGTTATTAGAAAATGGTGCTGATATTAATTATACCACTGATTTTGGAATGACCGCTTTGATGATGGCTGCTAGTTATAATCAATTTGAAGTTGCAAAAATGCTTTTAGAAAATAATGCTGATACTTCTGTAACTAATACATATGGCTATACTGCACTTGATTTGGCAAAATCAGAAGATTATAAGAATATAGTTGAGCTTCTTGAAAAATATTAAAAATATAATTAATATTCTTTTTTATAAATAATTTGTCCGTACTTTTTTATATCGTTTATTAATTCTTCATTTTCTATATCATTAGAAGAAAGCACATCAAATTTTAAAAGTGTAGGAAGTTCTGATAATTCTTCTTTTAATCTCTCGCAAAATAACAAATCAAACTCACCTACTACAGCTAAATCTATATCCGAATTATATTTTTCTTTATCCATTGCCCTAGAACCGAACAGTATAACTTTTTCTATATTCTCATAAGAACTGCATATATTTTTTATCCCTTCTTTTATCTTTTCATCAAGCATTAATATTTATCCTATCAGTAATTTATTCTTTTCAAAAAGAAATTATATAATTCATTAAGTATTTTCAAATAATTATTTTCTATTCGTTTAATAATCTCTTTAAACTTCATAAAATCATAAGTATGTGAAAGTAAATTACGGCTTAACATCATATCAATAAATTCATCTTGACTCTTAATAATCTTTGTTGAATAAGCTTCTTTAAAAATGTTTCTTGGCGATATCTCTATATTATTTAAACTTCCATTGTATTCCAAATAATCTTTCAAAGTTTTCCAAGCTAATTCATAAGTATATTCAAATCTTTGAATAACTCCTTCCTGTTCTAATAATGATAATTCATTTATTTCTTTTTCTTCAAATACACTTTTAAGTAAATTAAATGCTTTTTCAAAATTGTTAAATCGCTGCTTCCAACGAATATTCTCTGACATAATATTTCCAAATCATTTTTTATTATGATTATACAATTAGAAATATAATTATCAAGCTAATATTTTTTTGTTCTCTCTCTAACCCCACCCTTTATACTTTCTAAATTTATCTGTCATTTTTGTATTATTTATCTTTTTTATTTTATCTCTATTTTCTAATTCCCACCCAAGCGAATTTTAAATTGAGAATCTATTCAACGCACGCAGAACGAAATTTATAATATATGCTCATTAATAATTATAATTTAAATAATAAATATAAATGCATTTACCGTGCGTTAATGGAATTCTAAATTTATAAAAAACTTGGGCGGGTGTGCTTTTTCTAAATTAAGCAAAAAAATTAATAAAAATTATAATATGTGAAAAAATAAAAAAGCATAAAGGGTGGGATCTCTATGCTTTAATTATTTTTTATTAATAATGTTATTTATAAAACATTAGCGGCAAGCTCTGCAAGCTGTGAACGCTCGCCTTTTTCAAGTGTAATAGTACCACTTAAAACCTCTCCTTTTGTTCTATCTATCAAATAAGTAAGTCCATTATTTCTTTCATCCAAATAAGGAGTATCTATCTGATGAATATCACCTGTGAAAACAATTTTTGTTCCTTCGCCTGCTCTGGTAATAATAGTTTTTATTTCATGAGGAGTAAGATTCTGTGCCTCATCTACTATAAAATATATTTTATTCAAACTTCTTCCTCTAATATATGCCAAAGGAGAAATTACTATCTTTTCATTTTCAAGCATTTTTTTTATATTCTTATTCTCATCACTGTTATCAGAGTGAATATGCTGTATTACTGAAAGATTATCAAATAAAGGCTGCATATAAGGATCCAATTTACTATTAACATCCCCAGGCAAGAAACCTAAATCCTTATTAGAAAGTGCCACAACAGGACGTGCTAAAAGTATCTGTCTGTACTCTCTTCTTTTTTCCAAAGCAGCAGCAAGAGCTAAAAGAGTTTTTCCAGTTCCAGCTTTACCCATTACAGTTACTAAAGGTATATTATTATCAAGAAGTACATCTAAAGCCATAGCCTGTTCCTCATTTCTAGGTTTTATTCCATAGGCATTTATCTCAGTATCAACATGAACTATTGTATTAGTATCCTCTTTATATTTTCCTATCACTGCCTCATCTTCTTCTTTAACTCTGTAGCAGAAATATGTATTAGGATAAATAGAATGTTCTCCCTTTACTGCTATCTCATTATTATCTTTAAGCTCTTTTATATAAACTTTGGCATTATCTCCTGATATACTTTCTATACCTGTAAATAATGAAGATATTGTTTCTATTTTATCAGTATTATAATCTTGAGTATCAATACCTAAACTTCTTGCTTTCATTCTCATATTAATATCTTTAGTTATGAGAATTACCCTTTGATTTGTACATTTTATATTATAAGCACAGGAAAGTATTTTATGATCTGGTATATTTCCTGAAAATATTTTTTTAAATTCATCTCGCTCTTCATTATTAACATCTACAAAAACCTTACTTTTATTATCAAGCAAAGCACCTCTTTTGAATATATCTTTAGTACCATGAGTTTCCTCATTTTTCTCAACTATAACATCAAGCTCTCTTATAAACTCTCTAGCATTAAAATTAATAGTATCGCTTCCTTTTTTGAATTTATCAACTTCTTCCAAAACTGTTATAGGTATTACTATATTAGTTTCTTCAAAAGAAAATATCGACTGAAAATCATGAAGTATAACATTTGTATCAAACACGAACACTTTTTTATTAGGTATAAAATTTTCTATCATCGCAAATCCTTTATAGATTATTATTTAAAGCATAATTTTATATTCTCATCTGTATTCATCATATATCTAATAAATACAATAAAATAAATGCTATATAATAAGTATGGTACAAAAGGATAAAAAAAGCAAATTCATTTTGATAGAACAATATTAAAGCTAAAAAAAGAATCAAGTAAATGAATATAGAAAACTTTATAAAATACTGCAAGAAGGTAATCTAATATCAAGCGAAGATAAAGAATTAATATAAGATTTATTATTTCTTTGGCTCTCTTTTTCAGTAGTATTCCTTTCTAACGGCAGTTAAAAAATATTGTAAAGCCCTAATTTCCATATATAACCCATAAAATCTTAATAATATAGAAATAAAAAAATAGTATAAAAATTATTTATTATTATCATCGGTTTTAAGTACACTTATAAATGCATCCTGAGGTATCTCAACATTACCAATAGCCTTCATACGCTTCTTACCCTCTTTTTGTTTTTCTAATAATTTTCTCTTTCTTGTAATGTCTCCTCCATAACATTTGGCAGTAACGTTCTTACGTAATGCACTTATATTTTCTCTTGCTATTATGCGTCCCCCAATTGCTGCCTGTAAAGGAATCTGAAACATATGTTTAGGAATAAGATGCTTTAACTTTTCTATTATCTGTCTGCCTCTAGTTTCAGCATTACTTTTATGCGACATAAACGATAATGCATCCACTACTTCGCCATGAACAAGTATATCAATTTTTTCTATTTGACTTTCTCTGAAATCTGAAAAATCATAATCGAATGAAGCATATCCTCTAGATATAGATTTTAATTTATCATAGAAATCGTATACAACTTCTATCAAAGGCAAGTCAAATTTAATTTCTGTCCTTTTATCATCTAAATAAGTTAATGAAGTTTGTGTACCTCTTCTGTCTATACAAAGAGAAATAATATTTCCCAAATAATCTGTAGGCACTATTATAAGAGCATTTATAAAAGGCTCATAACATTTTTCTATATACTGCCCAGAAGGAAAATCGGCAGGGTTATCAATAAGTTTCTCTTCGCCATTAGTAAGTTTTAATTTTACCTCTACGGAAGGACTTGTAATTACAAGATTAAGATTAAATTCTCTTTCAAGTCTCTCCTGAACAATCTCCAAATGCAAAAGCCCTAAAAATCCGCATCTGTATCCGAATCCTAAAGCAATGGATCTTTCAGGCTCATAAATCAAAGAAGCATCATTGAGTTTTAATTTCTCTAATGCCTTTTGTAAGTTTATATAATCTTCATCTTCAGCAGGGAAAATTCCTGCAAATACCATAGGAAGAACTTCTTTATAACCTATCAAAGGTTCATTGGAAGGATTTTCTTCTAATGTAATGGTATCACCTATTTTTATGTCGGATATATTTTTTATGCCAGCGATAATATATCCCACCTCTCCGCTTTTTAATTCATTTGCAGATTTAAGTCCAAGTAAAAGAGTTCCGCATTCTTCAATATCATACTCAGCTTTAGTTTCCATCAAAAGAAGTTTATCATTCTTTTTTATAGAGCCGTCAAATATTCTCACTATCATAACCGCCCCACGAAAAGGATCATAATAAGAATCAAATATCAATGCCCTAGTTTTTTTATTTGTATTATCTTTAGGTGCAGGTATCATCTTTACAACTGATTCAAGTATCTCATCTATACCTATATCATTTTTTGCACTTGCAAGTACAATATCTTCTTTATTCACGCCAAACTCTTTTTCCATTTGCTCCTTACAAAGTTCAATATTGGCAGCAGGCAAATCTATTTTATTAATAACAGGCACAATCTCCAAATTATTTTCAAAAGCAAGATAAAAGTTAGAAATAGTCTGAGCTTCAACCCCCTGAGCAGCATCAACTACTAATATAGCACCTTCGCATGCAGCAAGAGAACGAGAAACCTCATAATTAAAATCCACATGTCCTGGAGTGTCTATCAAATTAAGCGTATAAACCTCTCCGTCTTTAGCCTGATAAGATAATTTAACCGCTTGGCTTTTTATAGT
>NZ_JARHYI010000052.1 GCF_029258575.1 Brachyspira sp.
AGAACACAGCAGCTTCTGAAAGCAGAATCAGAGATACTGATATGGCTGAAACTTCTGTTAAATTCGCTAAAGATCAGATCTTAAGTCAGGCTAACTTAGCTATGTTGGCTCAGGCTAACACTATAACTCAAGGTGCTTTACGTTTGATTCAGTAATAATCAAGATAATGCGTTTATAGCATACTAATTTAAAAATAGCTGGTCTCATTTTATAATGGGACTGGCTATTTTTATTTTAAAGTTTTAATTAAATCCCCGCCCTTTATATTTATTGCTTATATTAGTATTTATAAATCTTAATTGTTTCTTTATTAAAAAAGAAAAAGCATGCCCGCCCAAGTGTTGATTAAATTTATAGTCTATTTAACGCACGGTAAATGAAATTTAAAGAATGATAAAATTTGAATTATAAGTAAATTTATATTTTTAGCTTTATTCTGCGTGCGTAGTGACTAGTTTAAAATTTAAATAAAGCTAGGGTGGGTGCTGAAATTAAAAATTATTCAAAAAAGGACTTTAAAGCTGAAATTTCAATTAGAACAGAAAGATTAGAGGGTGGGGGTGAGAAAAGATTTTAAAATTTTTATGAAGCTTCCAAAATATAATTACAATGCTGATAATTATGTTTTTAGAAATTTATAAAATTATCATCTTAATATTTAAGACTATCATTTTTTTTAAAACTGTATTATATTAAAAAAACACTAAAATATTAAAAGGAATTATTTATATGGGAATTTCTATTATGATCAATATTATAATATTGCTTGCTTTAATAGCTTTATTATACTTCATGCAAAAAAAACATATCAATTTCGCAGTTAGAGTTTTATCAGCTTTAGTTTTGGGATTGATTCTAGGATTTGTTCTTAGAACTGTTTATTCAAGCAATATGGAAATAGTAAATCAAAGTATCATTTGGTATAATGTTGTTGCAAGCGGATATGTAAGACTTTTACAAATGTTGGTAATGCCTTTGATTTTCGTATCTATAACTATGGCATTAATCAATATCAAGGGTACTAATACCAATTTGGGTAAAATAACTCTTGTAATAATAGGTATATTGATAATAACTACAGCAATATCAGCTTTTGTAGGTTTTCTTACTGCTAAAGGTTTTGGATTAGATGCGTCTAAACTTCAATCTATAGTAGGTGATATATCACAAGGTGCTTTATCCTATGAGGGCAGATTAGAAGAGTTTTCATCAAGACCTGTTCCTCAGCAGCTTTTGGAAATCATTCCTACAAACCCATTTGCATCTTTAGCTGGTATGGGAGATTCTGCTACACTTTCCGTAGTTTTCTTTGCAGCTTTAGTTGGAGTTTCTGCTTTGGGAATAAGAAAGAAAAAGCCTGAATCATTTGAGTTCTTTTTGAAAATTATGCAGTCTTTGCATGATATAGTGATGAAAATAGTAGCTTTTGTAATGAGATTAACACCTTATGGTGTATTAGCTCTTATGGCTAAATTTATGGCTACTAGTGATTTGCATGCATTTGTACAATTAGGGCAATTCCTTCTAGCTTCTTATATAGCTATAATAATTATGCTTATAGTTCATAGTATAATACTTGTAATATTCGGCTATAATCCTATGAAGTATTATAGTAAGGCATTTGCCACTTTAGCATTTGCATTTTCTTCAAGAACAAGTGCTGGTACTTTGCCTTTAACAATATCTACATTAAAAGATAAAATGGGAATATCAGAAGGTGTATCTAATTTATCAGCTTCTCTATCTGTAACAATAGGGCAGAATGGCTGTGCTGGTATTTATCCTGCTATGGTAGTTGCCATGATAGCTCCTACTTTGGGTATTAATCCTCTTGAACCTTCCTTTTTAATAAAGGCTGTAGTTATAATTGCGATAGGAAGTTTTGGTATAGCAGGAGTTGGGGGAGGAGCTACTAATGCCGCTTTGATAACTCTTTCTGCTTTGGGTTTTCCTGTTGGTTTGGTAGCTATACTTCTAGGAATAGAGCCTCTCATAGATATGGGAAGAACTATGCTCAATGTCAATGATGGTATGATTACTGCAGCTGCTGCTGGTAAAATATTCAAAGAAGTTGATATGGATAAATTTAACTCTAATGATACTTCTTCAAATGATGCAGAAATTATATAACAATTAACTATAACAAATAAGAAGCATTATCTTTTATTAGATAATGCTTTTTATTTATATTTGTAATTATTTTGCTGCATTTCCAGTAACATTCAATGAGTCCCAAGTTCTTGCAAAAGGGGGAGCATAGCATAAATCTAGCATTCCAAGTTCATCTACTGTAATACCAGCATGTATACAAGCTGCTATAACATCAGCTCTTAATACAGCACCTCTTTTTCCTAATATCTGTCCTCCAATTATCTTTCTGCTGTCTGCCATATATACCAATTTTATATGCAAATCCTGATAATCAGGGTAATAATGCGTATGATCTATATCTTTTACAGTAACAGTTTTATAATTAATGTTTCTTTTTTTAGCTTCTTCTTCTGTTATTCCAGTTCTTGCCGCTTCAAGCTCAAATGCAAGTATACAGGCACTTGTTAAGCTTCCTATAAATTTTTCATGTCCTCCTAGTAAATTACTAGCAACCATTCTTCCAAGTTTATTCGCTCCAGTAGCAAGAGCAGCATAATTTTGTTCATCTAATACTCTGTCATATATACTAGCACAATCTCCCGCAGCATATATAGAATCTATACTTGTTTTTCCTTCTCTATCAACTAGTATAGCACCATTATCCATTAATTGTATTCCAGCATCTTTTGCCAAGTCGCTATTAGGTTTTACCCCTATAGAAACAACGACATAATCGGTATCATATTTTCCTTTATCTGTGATTACAGCCTTAACATTATTATTATTATCAGCTTCTAATGATGTAACTTTTTCATTAAGACGCAAATCAACATTTTCTTTTATATGCTCTATAACCATATCCGAAAATTCTTTATCGAATTTATTTCCGAATACTCTCTCGGAACGTTGTATTATAGTAACATTCTTTCCTATATGTTTTAAAGCATGAGCTGCTTCAATAGCTATGAATCCAGCACCTAATACCACAACATTTTTAATATTGGAATCTTTCATTTTTTCTCTCATATCTATTGCATCATTAAACTCTTTTAAAGTTGATACATTTCCGATATTAATGTTAAGTATATTTGGTATTATAGATTTAGCACCTGTAGCTATTAGAAGAGAATCATAGCTGTCTTCAAATTCTTTATTATTATCTATATCTTTAACTAATACTTTTTTATTTTTAGCATCTATTTTTAATACTTCATGTTTTACTTTCAAATCTATTCCAGACTTTATAGTAGCTTCTGCAGTTCTTGCTATCATTGTATTATAACTTTCATAAAATCCTCCTACATAATAAGGCATTCCGCATGCTCCCCAAGATACAATATCAGTTTTTTCATACACTGTTATCACAGCTTCCTTATCTAATCTTCTAGCTTTAGCAGCAGCACTCATTCCAGCAGCTACTCCACCTATTATTATAACTTTTTTCATTTTTAACTCCTTTTTTATATACCTATATATAGTATATTAAAAATGTTTTCTTTGTCAATTTCCTATTTGATTCTACATCATATTATTTTAAATTTAAAGCTAAAATTATAATAATATTACAGTTATTTAATAAAAATACTTATAACTTATGAAATTAAGATATTATACAATTTTATAATAATATCAAAAAAGTTGAAAAAAAATAATGCTAAACATATACTAATAGCATTAAAATTTATTTTAAGGGAATAATTTTTTATGTCAGATGATAGTCTTCAGAGTAAAGTAGATAATATGATATCATACTATAAGAATCTATGTGAAAGAGATCCTAATAACTATAACGCTAAAATTGATTTTGGTGTATTTTATACTCAGCTTGGTAATCATAAAGATGCTATAGAATTATTTAAAGAGGCATTGCTTATAAATAATACTGACTATTCTATATGGAGGCTTATAGGTATATCATATACTAAATCAAAAAATTATGAAGATGCTATTTATCATCTTGAAAAAGCGTATGAAATTGAGAATAATGATTATATTAGTCTTAATTGGCTTGGAAAATGCTATATAGAAGCTTCAAGATATGAAGATGCTGTTAATGTTTTGAATAAATCATTTATGATATCTCCAAAAGAATATCTTAATTGGCGTACATTGGGAATAGCTTTATATCATTTAAAAAGAATAGATGAGGCTATAGAATCTTTTGAAAGGGCTATGGAACTTAATAAATATGATTATGACAGCCTTTATATGCTTGCTATTTCATATAAGGAAAAATATGAATATCAGAAGGCTATAGATATATTCGAAAAGATCATTGAAATAGAAAAAGATAATTATTCTGCATATTTTAATATGGGTTTTTGTTTTTTTATGCTTAATGATTTTAATAGTTCTTTAACTTGTTTTAGAAATGCTTTGAATATAGATGATAAGGATTATTTATTGTATTATTATATTGGAGCTTCTTTCTATGAGCTTAAAGATTATATGAATGCTATATACAATTTAAATAAGGCTTTAGAAATTAATAAAAAACATTTATCATCATATTATTATTTAGGATTATCATATTATTATGCAGGACTTTATGATAATGCTTTGATTGTATTGGAAGAATGCATTGAAATAGGAAGTAGCAGAGAAATATATATATTACTTGCAGATATATATAATGCTATGGGAGATAGAGATAAGTCTATATCAGTATTAAATAAATCTAAAGAGTTTGAACCTTAATTATTGGTTTGCTCTTTATCTTCTAAATTTTTTTGATTAATTATAATACCATATCCACTTATTTCTAATAGGTATTTATCATCTAATTTTATTATGAAATTTTTGTCTTTTCTTTCTATATCTGTTATTTTAGAAGCAGGGTATTCATTGGCAATTATATTAACCATAGATTTATGCAAACAACTTCTAGGTATTCCATTAGTTTTGGCTTGATCATTTATAACACTTATTTTTTTCCATAATCCTGTTTCATAGAATATAAATTTATATCCGAAATCTATATCTACCTCATAACCGTTACCATTTTGATATAATGCGACTGTTTCTATATTGTTTCCTGGAAAATTGAGATTCAAAAAATTTCTTGCTCTCAATGGCAGGGAATTTGCTGTTATGACCTGAGCATATATATTTACACTAAATATCAATAATATTAATTTTATATATTTCATATTTCCTGTTTACTATTCTCGTATTTTATAATTTTTATATTAGAGTTTTTTATTATAAGTGTTCACTGTATCAGCTATTTCTTCATTTGAAATATTATTAATAATGTCATTATACTCTTTGATTAAAAAATCATATTCTTCATCATTGAATAATTCATCATAATAATTCTTCTTTAACAATAAAGTATTATAATTATTAAATAAGATGCTACATTTTATTTTTAAATTAAAAAAAATAATTATATAATAATATAATAATAAAAAAATATATATTGACAACTATAAAATTATTAAATTGATATAATAAAAAAAGACCCATACAAATAATTGTACGAGTCTTTTAATATAAATAAGCTATAAAAATTATTTCATAGCATTAATTTTCTTCATAATATCAGATTTTCTTGCACTAGCTCTGTTAAGATGTATAACAGATTTTCTAGCAGCCTTATCCAAAGCACTTGAATATTTTTTGTATTCTTCCATTGCAGCAGCTTTATCATTACTATCTATAGATTTTATCACTCTTTTTTTCTGAGTATTTAAAAAGCTTTTAATTTTTCTATTATAAAGATTTCTAACTTCATTTTGTCTTAATCTTTTAGATGCAGAAGCTATATTAGGCATTTATTTTCTCCCTGTTAAAATAAAAAGCGGAGTTGACGGGGCTCGAACCCGCGGCCTCCTGCGTGACAGGCAGGCGCTCTAACCAAACTGAGCTACAACTCCAATTAGTTAAGGAATGGTTTGTATTATATACTAATTATAATTTTTGTCAAGTATGAAATTTAAAAAAAATATAATTAATATAAAAAAAGTGAAGCTTAAAAATTAAACTTCACTTCTATATATTATTTTTATATTATTATACTTCTACATCTTTACTGTAATCAATACCATCTTCTTCAAAACCATGCATATTCATATAATCTTTTCTAAATAGTGTCAAATCGGCCATTTCTTTTAAATTATCTTTTGTTAATTTATTCCAAGAATCTAGAACTTCTTTTTGAATATCATCTCTCATTTCCCAATCATCTAATCTTATTTTATTTTCGCTATCAACTGGTATTTCTTTGCCGTTATAAAGTTTTTCACTCATAAGTCTGTACATTTGTTCGATACAGCCTTCATGAAGTCCTTTATTTTTCATCACTTTGAATAATATTCCTATATATAGAGGAACTGTAGGGATAACAGCGGAAGATCTAGTTACAACTGCTTTATTAACAGATACATATGCATGTCCTTTGATTTTTTCCTGCATCTTTTTATCTAATTCATGAGCAGTAGATTCAAGATGATCTTTAGCTTTTCCTATAGTACCTTCTCTATAAATTGCTTTTGTTATTTCAGGACCTATATAAGAATAAGCTACATTAATAGCATTTTCTGATAACAAATCGGCATTTAATAGAGCATCTGTCCATAATTGCCAATCTTCTCCTCCCATAACCTTTATAGTAGATTGTATATCATCTTCAGTGGCAGGATCAATAGATACATCTAATAATTCTTCAGTAATAAAATCAACTCCTATACCATTATATTTTTTACCTATAGGTTTTAAAGCTGATCTATAAAGTACTCCTGTAGATTCATCTGTTCTCACAGGGGCTGCCAAACTATATATTACCAAATCTATTTTTTCACCTTTAAAAAATGATTTAGCTTCTTTAATGACTTCTTCTTTTGAAGCATTTAAAAAAGCATCTAGTATCAAGTTTTTATCTTCCAAGCCGTCTTTTTTAGTACAAGCTGTAAAAGCTTCATTATTATACCAACCAGGAGTGGCTGTTCTTTTACCAGTAGCTTCTTTTTCAAATGATACACTTATAGTCTTTGCACCTAATCCATATACTGCTACTATTCTGCTTGCAAGTCCGTATCCGCCTGAAGCTCCCAATATAAGAGCATTTTTCACATTAGATTTTATTTTAGGCTGAGATTTTACATAATTAATTTGATTTTCAACTTCTTTAGCACAGCCTAGAGGATGGGCAGTGGTACATATATTATTTAATATTTTTGGTTCAATTACCATAATTGTTTCTCCTATATTTTAAACGTATTTTTATATATTTTTTTAATCAATCTTATCATTAAATACTTTATAATAAAATTGTTTTTTTTTCAATTAAATTAGTTATAAAATTTGTATAATGAAATTCTAAATTTAAATAACACTTGGGTGGGGGCAGAAATTTCTAATGAAACTATAAAATAATTAAAGTAGAAATTTATAGTAAAACGAAAAAGAATAAAGGGCGGGGTATGTAAATAAGTTTTAAAATTTATTTTCAAGCCCAATTTTGCTTAATTAGAATTTATTTAATATATATAATTTAAATAAACTTTTTTATATTTCATTATAAAGTTAGTATTATAAAAATATTGTTTTGATAAATTGTATTAATTATTATAGCACTTTATTAAATTTATGTTATTATAATGATGAGAAAATTGATTGGAGATTTATCATTATGAAAAAATTATATCATAATCTATATGTCGGAGGAGATATGGATTGTATAGAGTTTAAAGGAGCTATTG
>NZ_JARHYI010000057.1 GCF_029258575.1 Brachyspira sp.
GGATTAACATTAACACTGCCTGATATAAAATTCGATGTTACCTTTTCATCTTTGAATTCCAATATACAAAGTAATGTATGCACTGCTATTGTAAATCTTGAGCTAATTTTCATTAATTATCCCAAAGAATATTAAAAATTATAATATATTCAATATCTTAAAACATATTATATATAACTAATATTTATTAACTTCTTTTTATTTTAACATTATCTATAACTTTTTTATAAGGCATTAAAATATATTCATTCATTTTGCCTTTCATTTTCTTTTGCATTGAAGGGATAGATATTAAAGCCCCTACCAATTTCATTTGAAGCATTTTCATTTTCTGTTTTTGTGGGAAGTCGTATATATTATGTTTCTTATAATATCTATGATCCTCTTTCATAATACCCTGCATTATGTATATCAAATCTCTAAATATTTTCATACCACCCACTCCATAGAAATTTTTAGGGCGTGTACATTTATTTTCTATAGCATATTTCATTACAGAAGATAATTTTGAAAGCTCTTCTAATATATCTTTATTATTATCATTTGCTACATGAGTTAAAAAATTTCCTCCCACTTCAGAACGAGCCTCTATAAGTGTTTGTAAATTGGCTTCTGCCTCATAATCACCGCTTACAATATATCCTATAGGCATGCCCTCTGTAACTGTTCTATGACCATTGCAGAATTGTCTATCTTCATAAATTTTAAAACTAGAATGTGTATAATGATTCTCTATTGTAAATGCATATATAATAGCATCGGCAGTTTGTATTTCATTTCTTAAAAAATCATCGAATTTATCTTTATAAACGCATTTTCCTGTCAAGGCACATCCGAAACAGCCTAAACATCCACCATGAAAATTGTATTCTCTTATATTTATTTCTCTTGTTTTATATGGGAAAATACTTTTAAAATCTTCTATTATATTTCTTAAATTCTCATCATCTTCTGAAGTATTGCTCAATATAAGCACATCTTTAGAAGAGTCTTTATTTTCTAAACTATATGTATATTTTCTTTGATGGAGTTTTTTTTCTTTATGATTAATGATTTCTTTATATAAGTATATATTATTTTCTGCTGAGAATATTAAATAATTAAAGAAGTTTATAGCATCGTTTTGCCCTTCTTTTTTCATCAAATCATCCATATCGGCAGAAAGTCCTTTTATATATTTAAAGTTCAAATCTAAACAATTTTCTTCCAAGAACTTATGTGCTGTTGTATCATAAAAATGTTTTGAAGTGGAAAATTGTGTTGCAAATTTATTTTTCACATTGATATTATTTTCTTTTAATAATTCTATAAATCTATGCAATTGATATGGAACTAAAAAAGTGTATACAGGATAGGAAAAAATTATTATATCCGATTTTTCAAATGCTTTTTCTACTTCATTAAAATTTTTTTCATAATATCTTAATTTCTGACCTACATTCAAAAATGAAAATTTATGTTCTATAAATAGTTTTTCTAAAAATAATAAAGTTTGTAAAGTTACGCTGTTATTGCCTTTAGGACTTCCATTTATTACTAATATATTCATTAAAAACTCCAATATCAAATACATATTGAATTATAATAAATAATATAAAAATAACAATACTATTTATTATATAAATATTGTTTATTTTTATATAGTTTTAATATAAAATCATATACAATCATGTTTAAATTTTTAAGGGAATATTTATGAAAAAAAATAATAGTGTAAAAAATACATCTGCTGTAAATAATTTTCAATTTGATGAGGCTTATGATAAGGATAAATGGCTTAAACATTTAGGCGATACTTTTCAACAGGAGTACGGTGCTATTAGTAATGAAGAGGAGATACTAGAAAAGAATAAAGATTTTTTAAATAAAGTAATTTGGATTGGGGATTTGAATACAGATGACGGCGAAGTTATAGGGGTATATGAAGTTTATATAACAAATACAAGACTTG
>NZ_JARHYI010000075.1 GCF_029258575.1 Brachyspira sp.
GTAGTGGATAAATGTAATACAGTTGATAAAACTAAAGAACTATTAAAAGAAAACAAATTTGATATTATATACACATGCGGACCTACTGTTATGATGAATGCATTAATAAAAGTTTCAAAAGAGCATAATATACTTTGTTATGCTTCGCTTGAAGAGAGAATGGCATGCGGAGTTAATGCTTGTTTGGGATGCAATGTAGAGATAAAAGATGATTCTTCGGGATATATACTAAAAAAAGTTTGTCATGACGGACCTGTATTTGATTCTAAAGTTTTAAATATATAATTGGATAGTATTATGAGCAGATTAAGTATAAATTTTATAGGCAAAGAATTAAAAAATAATATTATAACATCTTCAGGTTGCTTTGGATTTGGAGAGGAATACAGTAATTATTTTGATGTTAATGAACTTGGGGCTGTTAATCTAAAAGGTATAACATTAAATAAAAAAGACGGAAATAAAGGAACAAGAATAGCAGAAACTCCATCTGGTATGATAAACTGCATAGGACTTGAAAATCCGGGAATAGAATATTTTAAAAATAATATAGTAAAAAATATAAAATACTCTTCGCCTATAATTTTAAATATAAATGGTGCTACTATAGATGAATATGTTAAAGTGGCTGAAATAGCAAATGAAATAGAAAGAGTTGATTTTATAGAACTTAATATATCATGTCCTAATGTAAAAAATGGAGGTATGGCTTTTGGTGCAAGCTGTGAAGGTGCTGAAAATACTACTAAAGCTGTAAAAAAAGTACTTACAAAAAAAACTTTAATAGTAAAGCTTTCTCCAAATGTAACGGATATTATTGAAATAGCGAAAGCTGTTGAAAATGCTGGAGCTGATAGTGTATCGCTTGTAAATACATTTTTGGCTATGAAAATAGATACTAAAACAAAAAAGCCTTTATTAGGAAATATTTTCGGAGGTTTATCTGGAGCTTGTATAAGACCTATTGCTGTTAGAATGGTATATCAAGTTTATAAGGCTGTAAAAATTCCTATTGTAGGTATGGGTGGAATAAGTAATTATAATGATGCTTTGGAATTCATAATGGCAGGTGCTTCTTTAGTTTCTATAGGTGCTGGAATATTTTCAAATCCTACTTTACCTATAGAAGTTATTTATGGAATAGATAATTATCTAAAAGAAAATAAAATAGAAAATATAAAAGATTTAATAGGTGTTGCACATTTATAATATTTTTTAATATATATAAACTAAACAATAAAAGGACGAATCTTATGATAAAATTAACTGATAATCCAAAGGAAAGACTGATTATAGCATTAGATTTTAATTCTATTGGAGAAGCTGCAAAACTAATAGATGAACTTGGTGATGAAGCAGTATTTTATAAAGTAGGACTTGAGCTTTTTCTATATACCAAAGGAGAAATAATAGAATATTTAGCTGGAAAAAATAAAAAAGTATTTCTTGATTTGAAGTTCCATGATATACCTAATACCACAGCTATGGCTTCTCTATTTGCTGCTAAACAAAATATATTTATGTTTAATGTGCATACAAGTGGCGGTAAAAAAATGATGGAAAAAACCGTTGAAGAAATAAAAAAATTAAATAATGATAACCTTATAATAGGAGTAACGATATTAACAAGCCTTTCTGAAAATGATGTAAAAAATATGTTCAATTCTAATTTAGCATTAACAGATTTGGCAGTTAATTGGGCTAAACTTGGAAAAGAGTCTGGACTTGATGGGGTGGTATGTTCTCCTAGAGAGGCTAGTATCATAAAAAAAGAATGCGGAGAGAATTTTAGAACTGTATGCCCGGGAGTGAGACCTAAATGGGCTAGCACTGATGATCAAGAAAGAATAATGACTCCTAAAGAGGCTATTGAAAATGGTTGTGATTATCTTGTAGTAGGAAGACCAATCACAAAAAGCGAAGATAGAGTAAAAGCATGCAAAATGATTGTAGAAGAGATAGCAGAAGGTATAGTAAATAATAAAAAACTTAAAGCAAGATTAATATCTGAAGCATTGTTAGAAACTCAAGCTGTAAAAGTTAATGTAAAAGAGCCTTTCACATTTGTATCTGGTATAAAAAGTCCTATATATTGCGATAATAGATATGTTATAGGTTTCCCAGAATCAAGAAAGATTATAGTTGATGCTTTTGTAAATTTATTGAAGGATAAAGACTTTGATATAATAGCTGGTACTGCAACTGCTGGTATACCTTGGGCTTCTTTTATAGCATATGAACTTAATAAACCTCTTTGCTATATTAGAGCAGAAAAAAAAGAACATGGTAGAGGAAAACAAATAGAAGGTGCTGAATGTAAGAATAAAAAATTAATATTGATAGAAGATTTGATTTCTACTGGAGGAAGTTCAATAAAAGCTTTTGAGGCTGCTAAAAATGAAGGTGCTATAGGGCTTGAAATTATATCAATATTTACTTATGAATTTGAAAAAGCATATAAAAACTTTGAAGAGGCAGGTATTAAATTCTCATCTCTTTCTAATTTTTCATCTCTTATGGAAACTGCAAAAGATGAAAAATATATAACAGAAGAGGAATTGGCAAAGGCATTGGAATGGAATAAAAATCCAGACTCTTGGGGAAAATAATAAAATAAGAAGAAAGTTTTTTCCCCTTACTTATAAAAATCACTTTATAAGTTTTCTCATATACCTAAAGAAATCATCTTTTTCTTTAGGGGAAATCATACAAGTATTCAAAAATACTTCCATAATTTCCTGATTAACGCTTCCCATAGCTGCCTTAACCGCTAGAGATTGATTCAATATATCTCCGCAATATTCTCCTTTGGCAAGCATTTTCTTCATTCCTTTAATCTGACCTTCTATTCTGTTTAGTCTGATAATAAGTCTTTTTCTTCTTTCTATAGCTTCTTCTCTGTCAAATTTAGAAACTTTATTGTTGTCTCCAAAATGCTTATTCCAAGCCTTAAGTCCACCCTCTAATACATAAAGATCTGTGAATCCTTCTTCTTTCATATATTCAGCAGCCTTTATACTCAATTTTCCAACAGAACAGTACAATACATAAGGGGCATTCTTATCCAATTTAGATATTTCTCTTTTAAATACCCTAGGCTTAAGGAAATCCATAGAAATAGAATCTTCAATCATCCCTTCATAATTATGTTCCATCTCCGTTCTAACATCTAATATAACTATATTATCTGTTTTATCGATAATTTCACCTGCCTCAGAAGGAGATAATATTTTTAAATCATTCTCTATTAACATATTTCAGTCCTTGTTAAAAATCTATCTGCTTATATATTATAATATAAAAAAATAAATTTGATAGAGTATTTTTTAATAAAAAATATCTATTATATTATTAATAACAATTAAAAGAGCTATTTCATAAAAAAATAGCTCTTTAATTATTGGGTATATAAAAATAAAATTATTGGAAATATTTTGTTAATATTGGCTTTCTTCCTGTAACCTTATCATTATAATATTCATACTGAGACAATCCTATAAAACCTCCTGAAACATTAATAACATTATCAAATCCAATATTTTTAAGTATTTTACAAGCAGTGTAGCTAGTTAATCCTGTTTTACATGTAATATAAACTGGTTTGTCTTTAGGTACTTCATTATATCTATTTCTTAAAGCTCCCAATGGTATATTAACAGCCTTATGCAAATGTCCAGCAGCAAAATCTTCTGGAAGTCTTACATCTAAGAAATAAGCATCTTTTTCAACTAATTCTCTAACTTGACTATAATGAATCTGTTTATAATCTCCATTTCTCAAATTTGAAGCAACATAACCAGCAAAATTAACAACATCTTTGGCAGTACCAAATGGAGGAGCATAGCATAATTCTAAATCCTTCAAATCATCTATAGTGCCTGCGAATTTTATCATAGTAGCTATAACATCTATTCTCTTATCAACATTTCCCTTACCTATAGCCTGAGCACCTAATATTTTTCCTGTAGGAACTTCATATATGAGTTTGAAATGCATTAATCTACTAGAAGGCATAATTGATACTCCGTCAAAAGGAATAATTTCAACAGTATCATAGTTAATATTCAAATTCATAGCCTTTATCAAACCTTCGGAAAGTCCAGTAGCAGCTCCATTATAACTAAACACTTTAATAACAGAAGAACCTATAAATCCTCTATTATCAACAGTTCTTCCATTGATATGATCAGCAACTGCCCTAGCCTGTTTCTGAGCAGGTCCTGCTAAAGCTAATTTGAAATAATCATTAAATAAAGGATTGTAAACCTCTATAGCATCTCCAACAGCATAAATATCTTTATCATTAGTTCTATAATTAGCATCAACCTTTATAGCTTTAGTTTTTCCAAGCTCTATTCCAGCTTTAAGTGCAATATCAGTTTCAGGAGCAACACCTATAGCAAGAACAACAGCATCAGCTTCTATTCTTTTACCTGAACCTAAAACAACTGTATTTGTATCAAAACTATCAACTTTATCATTAACTATCAAATCAATTCCATTATCTATCAATTCTTTATGAAGTATCTGCACCATATCATAATCAAAAGGCTTCATTATTTGAGGCAATGCTTCTACTATAGTTACATTATATCCAGAATGCTTAAGATTCTCAGCCATCTCAATACCAATAAATCCTCCGCCTATAACAGCAACTTTAGAATCTTTCTTTGCATTTAAAAATGAATGTATTTTGCTTATATCAACAACATTTCTTATAGTAAATACATTAACTTTTTCTATTCCTTTTATAGGAGGTACTATAGGTTTAGCTCCCATAGATAGTATAAGTTTATCATAACTCTCCTTATATTCCTTGCCCTCGCATACTACTGTAACTTCTTTTTTATCTCTATCTATAGCTACAACTTCACTATTAACTCTAGCATCAACATTAAATTGCTTTAAAAATTTATCAGGTGACATAAGAAGTAAAGTTTCTTCATTAGGTATAATCCCACCCATATAGTATGGTAAAGAACAGTTAGAAAAAGATACATGAGGACCTCTTTCAAACATTATTATCTTATCTTTTTCATTTAATCTTCTTAGTCTTGAAGCTGCAGAAGCTCCTCCTGCAACACCACCTATTATTAATATTTTTCTCATAAATAGTAAACCTCTTAATGTTTAAAATAAATTATATAATACATATACCTAGTATATGTATTATATACAGTAAGTATATATAATATATATAATAAGTCAATATTTATATATGAAAAAATGAAATTTAATATTAAATTATATAATTAATATTTTAAAATTAAAAAAAACATATATCACAATAAATAAATATTAATAAGCCAAAATATTTTATTTATTTCTATAAAATTTTTACTAATATTTATGATTAATAATATATATTCCGATATTATTAATAAATACAAGGTCTTTGGAGGTTTTAAATGGGTGTTTCATTAAACTCTATTTATTCATCTGAAATGTTTCCATTGACTAGACATATGACTTCTGCAGGATTGAATGTTTACAATTCATCTGCTTATGCTTCTGCTCAATCTGCTGGAAAGGTTGCAAGCATAGTAACTCCTCAAGGATCATCTGTCGCTATAAATAATAACTATGGAAAGACTTTAGATGTATACGCTTAATCATTATTTATGACCAATTATGTATAATGATAAAAACATAATTGGTCATTTTTCTCTTAAAAAGATATCATGTAAACATTTTTGTTATCATAATATATTCAATAATGTTTATTTTTTAATATTTTTATTGATTTAATATAATATTTATTTACAATTACTAAATAAATTAGTTTTATAAGTATATTATTTTATGGGGGATATATGGATATATCAGCTTATAATTCTTATTCTACTGCAATGCTTAAACAAGATATTTCTTTAAGTATG
>NZ_JARHYI010000042.1 GCF_029258575.1 Brachyspira sp.
ATAATAAGTCAGCAATATTTTTTTGAGTTGATGAGGTTGATTTCAAATCATTAGTATAATTATTTGTAATGTTTTGATTGATAACGGCAGTATTATTTATAGTTGTAGGGGCATTAAAAAATGATGCATATAAAAGTATAAGAAAAAATATCAAAGCTATGAAAAATGTCTTTTTTATATTATCTTCATTTATATTAAATAATGCCGTTATAATACCAATGACTATAAATATATATTCATAGGTATTTTCAATGTATTTTATTATAAAAAATCCTGATACTCCAAAAAATGCTATTACTAATATTATAATTATACCTAGACCTAAACTATTATAACTATAACTATTAACAAAGAACTCATCAAAGCTAAAATCTCCTTTAATCAAAAGTAATATTAAAAACACTATTATAAAAGAGCATAAAAATAATGCTGACATTCTAAATAAATCATTTTCTGGTATATTGATTTTGTATATTAAATTAAAAATAATCTCTTTCATAAATATTTCTTATATCTCCTTAATGTTTGAACATATTTGCAAGTAGTAAACTGACTATGATTCCTTCTGCTATACTCAAATATTCTTTGGCAGTTATAATATTATATTTTAACATAAGGTTTGATTATATTTTGAATTTTATTAAAAAATACAATCACTTTTTATTCAAGTGATTGTATTTTGGGTATTGTTTTATTTTTTATTATATATTATCTTGATATATTTGTATTATATTATATTAAGAGTTTTTTGTCAATACCCTGTATACCTTTATTTGTTTTTTAGTTTTGTAATAATTTTAAGATAAAAAAATAGTTTATATGAAATTAAACAAGATTAATTATTTTTTATCAAAAATTATATTTAACTTATATTGTAAAGTTACAAGAGAATAAATATATCCGAATGGTATAAAAAGAAGTATAGCTAATACAATTGCATTTTCTCCGTAACTATCCAAATCTGCCTTTTTACTCATATCATTGAAAACTATAGTAGCATATTTATAAAACCAATATACTGTAAATAATCCGCAGGTTAAAACTGATAAAATAGCTGCTAATGAAGGATTTAAATATTCCTTCTCCATATATTTATTAATATCATTTGAAGTGATATAAATCCAATATATATTGTATATTCCGAATGTTATTAATGATAATATAGATATTAATAATAAAGATTTAGGTTTAAAGTTTTCCATTAAGTTTCCCTAATAAAGATATTTTATATATTTTAATATAAAAAAATATATAAATCAATTATAAATTTTCAGTATAAATTCCGCTTGCAATGTTATATATATTATAGTATCATATAGAATATAATAATTATGTTAATGTGGTGTTTAATAATAAATGTTTAATAAGAAAAAGAATCAAGAAAATAATAATACCGTGAAGAAGAAAAAGTCCAAATTAAAGAAACTTATATTAACTATTCTTATAATATTCTTATTTATTTCTGCAGCAGTTAGTATAGTAGGAATATACTTTGTTGGAGGGGTATATAAAGATTGGGTTGCTAGAAGAGATCAAAGTATGTCCATGCTTGAAGAATATTATGATATAATAGTTATTAGAGGCAATGAAAAAAGGATAAGATATTTTAATCCTTTAAATCCTTTCGGAGATTCTCCGCCTACAAAGATATACGATAGGAATAATATATTGATAGGAGAGTATATGCCTCCTTCTTATGAGGTTGTTAATGTTGATGATATCAATCCTTTATTGGAGCAGACTTTACTCTTAATGGAAGATCAAAAATTTTATTCACATAAAGGTATAAACTATTTTAGAACAGCCTATCTTGGAATAAGAACTATTTTGACAAGAAAGATAATAGGCGGAGGTTCAACTCTCACTCAGCAATTAGCCAAACTTCTATTTACTAAGAGTGAAAGAACTATAGAGAGAAAACTTTTTGAAATGTTCGCTGCAAGAGAAATAGAAGAAAAATACACTAAAAAAGAAATTTTGGCTATGTATTTTAATACGGTTTATTTAGGAGATGGAAATTACGGATTTGAAGCAGCCGCTAATCATTACTTTAATAAACCATTAAGACAATGCAGATTATTAGAATATGCTATACTTGTAGGAATGCTTCCTAATCCTTCATACTATTCAATAGTTAATAATCCAGATAATAGCAGAAGAAAGGTAGAGCAGATACTTTCTAGATTGGTAAAAAACAATATAATAGATAAAAAAACTATGCAGGAGGAGCTTGAATTATTTGATAAGGAATATACAAATATCAGCAAGCAGGTAAAAGGTGCTCAATGGAAAATGACAGTTAATAGAGCACCTTATGTAAATGAATATGTAAGACAGGAATTATTAAATTATTTTAATAAAGATGAACTTGCATTATCAGGTTTAAAAATATACACAACAATAAATGAGAGATATTATAGAGTTGCCGATTCTGTTATGAAACAAAATATAAGAAATTTACAGGCAAGTTCTTCCAATAGAAGTTATCAAGGAGCAATGGTATCAATAGACCCAAAAACAGGCGGTATACTCGTGATGATAGGAGGAGACGGATACACATTGCAAAATCAATTCAATAGGGCAGTTCAGGCAAAAAGACAAATAGGAAGTGTAATTAAGCCTTTTATTTATTTATATGCATTTGAAGGTGGAGCACAGCCTTTTACTGCTATGCTTGATACTAATTATACTTATCCTCAGGGAACAGGAAAACCTGCATACTCACCTAGAAATTTTGACAGAAGGTATAGAGGCGAAATAACTTTAGAAACAGCATTATCAAAATCTGTTAATACAATAGCTGTGAAATTATTAAATGATATAGGACTTTCTTATTTTATAGAACATTCAAGGGAATTTTTTGGAGAAAATGCTTATATACCTAATGCTTTATCTATAGGTTTGGGTACTATGGAGATGAGTCCTCTTGATTTGGCATCTGCTTATAGTGCTTTGGCTAATGGTGGTATTAAATATGAACCTCATATAGTAGATAAAATTATAGATATGGATGGTAATGAACTTAGTGTTACTGCTTTAGTGGATAGAACTCCTCATAAAATAAGTGCTACATCTCCTTCTTCATATTATTTTTTGAATACTACTTTACAAAAGGTAATAGCGCCAGGAGGAACTGCTTATAGAAGTGCCAATACTTATGGTTTTAATTATCCTTCATATTCGGCAAAAACAGGTACTACAAGCGAGCATAGAGATAATTGGTTTGCCGCCTATAATGATGAAATAGTTACGATTACTTGGATAGGAAGCGATAGAAATGATTTACTTCCAAATAATGTTACAGGTGGAGCTACTACTGCTTTGGCTACATTTCAATATCTTGATGCTGTAACACCTTCATCTAAAAGAAAATTTAATTGGCCTGTACCTGATGATATTTTAATAGTTGAGATTTGTCAGGATTCAGGACTTCCTAGAAATCATACTTGTGTAAATATAGCACCTCTTACATTTGGAGGTAATGTTGATTTATCTACTCAATGTCCTATAGATCATATAAGAAGCGGTACTAAGAGAAATAATATTACTACTAATGATGATATGTTAGAAGATGAAGGGGAGTTATATTATACTCCTTTAGATGCTAATACTAATAGTTATGAGAATAATCAAAAAACTAATGATGTAAATAATAATAATTATCAAAACAATAATTATTATCAAAATAACAATAATATATACATGCTTCCAGAAGATAATATAGAAGATCCTAGTCTTGGAAATATAAGAAGTTAATTTATTATCATATAATTAAAACTTTATTATCATTTACATAATAAAATACTTACTTGTATATGAAAAAACAAAAAAAATATAATTTTTTTATTTTTATTTATGAAAAATTTTTGTTTTAATATAAAATATATAATATAAATTTGCGTTATAGTTTTAAGGAGAGATATGGTTAGTTTTTTTAAAAGTAAGTCCACAGAAGCCAGAAGAGATTTAATTCTTCATGGACCTATTACTAATACATTAATAATGTTATCAATACCAACTTTGATTATGAGTTTGGTTCAATCTTTAATTCCATTAATGGACGGACTTTTTCTTAATAATATTGCGGGAACTATTGTAGCAAGCAGTGTTCATTTTGCCGAGCCTATAATCAATATGATGACAGCATTATCTCAAGGTTTAGGCGTTGCGGCTATGGCTATAGTTGGACAGTATAATGGCTTGGGTGATTTAAAAAATGCTAAGAGAATATCTACACAAATAGTTGTTATAGGAGTATTATTTGGTATTGCTATGGGACCTACACTTTATATTGTAAGTATATTGGTATCGGCTAATCTTCTTCCTGATATTAAAGAAAATGTATTTAGATATTTATCTTTATATAGTTTTGTTATGCCTATGACATTTTTGGCTGCTTTGTATAATGGTATAAAAAATGCTAATGGTAAGCCTGAAGCTACTCTTATAAGAAGTATTATATTATTGCTTTTAAAAGTATTATTTAATTTTGTATATATTTATTTATTTCGTTTGGGTATAGTTGGAAGTGTATTAGCTTCATTTTCTACTTATGCTATAGTTACAATTTGGATGTATTATGATTTATTTTTAAAGAAGGGTGATGATACTTTATCTTTGAAAGATTTTAAATTTGATGCTTCAGTATTAAAAGAGCTTATGATTATAGGTATACCTTCTATGCTTACAACTTTTTTAACTAATTTAGGTTTTTTCTTGATTAATACAGAAGTTGAAAGATATGGTGCTGCTGTATTAAATGGACAGGGTATATCCAATAATATTGTTAATATATGTTTTAATATGCCCGCTGCTTTCGGTTCTGCTGTTACAACTATGGTTAGTATGAATATAGGTGCTAAATATACTGATAAAGCTAGAAAGTCATGTTATACTGGAATTATAATGTCTGTTATTACGGCGATTGTACTTATTAGTATTGTTATACCTCTTACGCCTTATCTTACTGGACTTTTTACTAAGGAGGCTAAAGATTTATATGTTGCTAATAGGTCGCTTCCTATATATGCTTTTGGTGTATTGGGCTTTGGTGTTGCTATGGTTGCTAATGGGGCTATGATTGGGCTTGGAAGAACTAGAATACCTCTTATAATTAGTATATTAAGAATATGGCTTTTAAGATTTATATTTATACTGTTAACTACTAAGTATTTATCATATTGGTCAGTATTTTGGGGCAATTTATTTTCTAACACTGTGGCTGGAATTATAGCATTGATTATAATACTTAGAGTTCCTTGGGTATCTGTTATTAATTTGAAGACTCAAAATAGTGCTGTTCTTAGGGCTAGGCTTTTTATAGATTCTTTGGGGGCTAAATTATTTCCTAGAAATATTGGTATGAGAAAAGATTATGTTATCAAAATGAGAGAGAAATTAAGTAAAATTAAAGATCCTGTAAAATTGGTATTATTCCAAGAGAAAGAGATGGAAAAAATAGAGAGAATGCAAGAAATTGAGGAAAAGGCTAAAAAACGCGAAGAGATGAAAAAATTAGAGAGAGCTGAGTGGAGAATGCAATTAGAGGAGATGAAAGAGATAAGAAATAAGATGAATGAAGAGCGTCAAAAATATAATGAAGATCGTAAGAGAGAAAAAGAAGTTAAAAAAATGCAGATGAAGCAGGATTTGCAGGCTAGAAGGGAAGTGAGACATAAATTAAGAGAAGAAAGAAATATTGAAAGAGAAAAAAGAAGAGAAGAGAGAAAGAATTTAAGAAATAAAAACGGAGGTAGTAGTAATTAAAAGCTGATGGAAATTATCATGAATAATACAACTTTAATTATATTAATAGCAGGAAGTTCAAAAAGATTTGGCGGTAAAATAAAAAAGCAATTTATTAAAGTAGATAATAGACCTATATTTATACATAGTTTAATAAGTATGCTGAAATTTAATTTTAATAATGTTATTTTGGTAAGTGCTGAAGAAGAGATAAATAATATAAAAAAATATATAGAAAAAGAACCTTTAATAAAAGAAAAAATAAAAAAAAATATGCATTTTATTAAAGGTGGAGATGAGAGAGTTTATTCCGTATATAATGCTATGACTTTTTTGAATAATCATAGAGATGATATTAAAACTGATTATGTATTTATTCATGATGGGGTTAGACCTTTAGTTAGTAAAAATGAAATTAAATCTCTTTGTGAAATGGTTTTTGAATATGATGCTGCAATATTGGCTTCTAAAGTTGTTGATACTATAAAAAAAGTTGATAAAAATAATAATATAATAGAAACTATTGACAGAACTTATCTTTATAGAGCTGCTACTCCTCAAGGATTCAAATTTGATAATTACATGCTTGCAATTGATAAGTATATTAATGATAAAAATGCCAATTTGGTTACTGATGATGCTGAGATATACAGCAGATATTTTGGGGAAGTAAAGGTATTGGAATGTTCGGCTAATAATATAAAAATTACCAATAAAGAAGATTTAAATATTTTTATTAAAATGAAATAAAATTATATATATTAATATTTGCTTTTTTTTTTATTAAATGGTAAAATTTCCAAATCAAGTTATTAGGGGATATCCATTTGAAGTGTAGCATTTGTGGTAAAGAAAAAGCGGTATTGCATATTCAAGAAATTATAGGTAATGAACGCAGACAAATTAATATATGCAAAGAGTGTGAAAGAAACGGAAATATTATAGAGAAATGTTTAGAATTAGAATTTAATAACATTGATACTATATTTCCTAATTATAAATCATTGCCTTCTAAAAAGAAAAAAAAGAATAAGTCTGATTCTAATAAAGTGTGTAAAGTTTGCGGATATTCTTTAGATGATTTTATTAGAACAGGAATTGTATCATGTCCTAAATGTTATGAATATTTTAAATCAGATCTTAATAAATCTATTAAAAAAATACATAGAGAAAATAACCATATAGGTAAAATATCTAGGAAAAATTTAACTAATATAGATATAGAAACTAAAATAAATAAATATAAAGAAGAAATAGAACTTTTAATCAAAATAGAGAAGTATGAAGAAGCTGCTTTGATAAGAGATAAATTAGAGCATTTGAAGAAGGATTTAATATCTAAAAAAACTAAGAGCGAAAAAAAAGATGTCCGTTAATAATATAGCAAATTGGATATATAAAAAAGGCGAAGATGATAATATAGTATTATATTCTAAAATATCCATTTATAGAAATTTAGATAATATTAGATTTTTTCACCATATGGATAAATATGATTTTAATAAAACATACTCTATGTTAAAAACTAATATAGAAGAATTAAATCTTAATTTATCATATATGAAACTCATCGATATGCCTCCTATTAGCATTAGAATGCTTATAGAAAATCTTACATTACCTAGTAATAAAAATATAGTTCATGCTTCATTGTTTACAGATGATGATGAAGAATTATCATTATTAATTAATTCAAATGAGCATTTAGAAATTCAAACTATAGCAAGAGGATTAGAATTAGAAAGTTGTTTTAATAAAGCATATTCTATAGAAAATTCTTTAGATCAACATTTAGATTTTGCCTACGATAAAAAATTTGGATTTTTAACAAGTTCTCCAAATATAGTAGGTACTGCTTTAAAGGCGGAGGTTTGTATAGCTGTTCCATGTCTTGTTTGGAAGACTCCTGATAATATTGATTATATTATTAATGAATGTAGTAAGAAGGGATTGGATGTTAATCTAAAAAATGGAGTTTTGAGTATAAGTAATGGCTTTATAATAGGAGTTACTGAAAAGTTTATAATTGATAATGTGATTGAAAAGGTTAAAGAGATATCTGAAAAAGAAAAAAAGATTAGAAATAGAATAAAAAAATTAGATAGAGTTAAAGTTGAAGATAGAATATTTAGAAGCTATGCTATATTATCATCTGCGAGATCTTTAAAATATAGAGAACTTGTTAATTATAGTTTATGGTTAAGATTGGGTATTTATTATGATATGATTGATAATATAAGTTTGGATACACTATATTATATGACATCGGTTGGAAAATCAAGCCATTTAAAGCAATTATATGAAAACAGAGAGTACTATAGAAATATAGATGAAATAAGGGCAAATGTTATAAGAGATATATTACAAAAATAAATGTTTTTTATTTCAGTAAATTTATTTCTGTATTATAGTTAAATTTAAATTTCATTTTACTTACTGAAAATGTTAAAGTTATATCTCCATTGCATTTCAAACTTTCTGATTTTATAGCATCAATTGCCGTTTCAAATATATCTGCATATTTTGCATTAAATTTTATATTAATATCTTTATAAGAATTGGAAGGTATTTTTATAATTTCGCCATTTTCCTCTGAATTAGAATTGGCAAATACTTTACCAGAATTATTTATTAAATTGATTTCTATTTTTTCTATAGGAAGTTCAAACGGCAGATTATTTTTTATTTCTATCAATACATTCAAAGTAATATCTTTAAGGCTAATATTATCTATGGAGCCACTTTTTATTGTTATATCAGGTTTATATTTTTCTATATACTCTCTTGTATATGTTTTTACCCTGCTGCATGATATTAAAAGAATCATTAAAAAAATAGATATTTTAATTATTTTCATAATTTCCTTTGATTATAAACTGCCGTTATAATTGTTATTCTTTAAATGTTAATTCTTTAGTATAAGGGAATTCAAATCTCATACCATATACTGTAAATGTTAAAGTGATTTTTGCTTTGCATTTAAAGCTTTTTGTTTTTATGGCATCGAATGCTGTTGTAAATATATCTACATATTTAGCTTTAAAATTTACATTAATATCTCTTGCCTGATTAGCAGGTATTTTCAATGTTTCTACAGATTCTGCTGTTGTGAATGTTTTTCCAGAAGTATTAATGAGATCTATTTTTAATTTATCTACTGGAATTTCAAAATCTAAATTATTTTTTACTTCAAGTAATGTAGTTAAAGTAATATCTTTAAAAGTGATATTTGATATAGATGCTTTTTTGATTTTTATATCAGGTTTATGCTGTTCTATATAATTTCTTGTTATTTTTATTGCTGATGACTGCAATGTTTCGCATGAAGTTACTACTATCATTATAATGGATATTGATATTAAAGCGATAATTTTTTTTATCATAATATTTTACCTTTTATAGTTATTTGTTTTATAAGAAAAAAGTTACAACCTAATCGATTAGATTGTAACTTTATATAAGAATTATTCAAATATTAATTATCCCAATCTTAAATTACATTCATGTTCTTCTTTTTTGTACATAGCCTGTCTTTTCATAAGAAGATCAAAATCTATTAAATGTCCGTCAAATTCAGGACCTTCAACGCATGCAAATTTAGTTTCTTCTCCAACTTTTACTCTGCAGCATCCGCACATTCCTGTACCATCTATCATAATAGGGTTTAAACTAACTGTAGTAGGAATATTATATTTTTTAGTTAGTAAAGATACAAATTTCATCATAATAGCAGGACCTATTGCTATAACTTCAGAGATTTTTTCACCTCTTTCGTATATTCTAGTAATCATATCAGTAACAAGTCCTTTTTCTCCATAGCTTCCATTATCAGTACATATTAGCACTTCATTAGATATTTTTCTCATCATATCTTCCATAATGATAAGTGATTTATCTCTAGCACCTAATATAGATATAGTTTTATTTCCAGCCTTGTGATGAGCTTCCATAATAGGATGTAAAGGAGCAATACCAACACCTCCTCCAACACCTAATACTATTCCATCTTTCTTTTCTATATGAGTAGGCTGTCCTAAAGGTCCTATAACATCCATTATTTCATCGCCTTCTTTGAGTTCCATAAGTTTGGCAGTGGAATATCCTACATTTTGAGTTACTATCATAATAGTACCTTCTTTTTCATTTGCATCTGCTATAGTAAGTGGAACTCTTTCGCCTATTTCATCTAGTCTGAATATCATGAAATTACCAGCTTTACGATGTTTAGCTATATCTGGAGCTAATACCTGCATCATAAAAACTTTTTCTGACCATTGTTCTCTAGCTACTATTTTATATCCCATAATTAACTCTCCTTAAAAAATACAAAATTATTATTCAGCAGATGAAGAAGTATTTTCTTCTGCTGTTTTAGCTTCATCAGCAGTATTTTTAATTAAATCAGAATGTTTAGGTATTTTTACGCCCAATCTCTCAACCAAACGAGCTTTTTTACCAACTTTCTTTCTAAGGTAGTATAATTTAGCTCTTCTTACTTTAGCTTTTCTTATAATATCAACATGATCTATTCTAGGAGAGTTTAAAAGGAATATTCTCTCAACACCTACACCATAAGAAATTTTTCTAACGATAAAACTTTTATTGATACCTTTACCGCGAATAGAAATTACAGTGCCTTCATAAGCCTGTAATCTTTCTCTGTCGCCTTCTATGATTTTTACCCATACTTTTACTGTGTCTCCTATTTCAAAGGGTAAAATAGCTTCTTTTTTATATTTTGCTTCTACTAATCTTAACTGTTGATCCATTTAATATCTCCTAAATATTTTATTTATATTAATTTTTTATTTGCAATTTTCAAAATAAACAAATTTAACATTGTAAAATACATCTTTTATATTCTATCATAATATATTAATTTTATCAAGTTAAATTAATAAATAAATTTTATATTAATCTTGGAGATTTTCTAAAAATATTATTTTAGAACCAGATACCGACCAATTTATGCTGTTATTTTTTTTGTATATCATTTCAAACATAATTTTGCCAGCATTATAACCTTCCAAAAATATCTCTTCCATTACGGTGAAAGATATTATACCAGATTTTATTAAATTTTTTATACTATTTGCCATACCATGAGTTACTATTTTTTTACCTTCCAATATGCTTTTATCTATTATATCATAAATTTCCTGTGCATATCTATTTATATATATACCTTTTATATCATTTTTTGAGCAAACTTCTTTTATAGTATGTATGCTGTCTTCTATATTACCACAATAAATAGGACCTACAATATCTATATATGTATTTCTTATTCTTTTCAAAAAGCCTTTTAAATACATACCTGAAGAAATTTGATCATCTCCATTATCTATTATAAGAAGTTTTTCATCTTTCCTCAAAATATTCGATACTATACCTGCAACTATAGAACCCTGCACTATATGATTAGGACCTACATGAGGTATGTTTTCTGATAATCTAGTTCCTATGGATATTATATTAATTTTACCGAAATACGGCTGTAAAATTTTATATACAGTATCTTTATTTAATGGAGTGATTATTAATCCACTTACATTATCCGCATCATCTAAAATATTTTTTAAAATTTCTATTTGTTTATCAGGAGAATGTATTTCTGTAGCTGTAATTTTGACATTATAATTATACATAGAATATTCTTTATGAATAGTATTAAGTCCTCTTATAATCTCACTTGTATAAAATTCATTAAAAGAATCTGCTATTAAACAATGAACTATATTTTCTTTTTGATTTGCTAAAGAACTTCCTATGTAATTTTTTTCATAATTTAATTCAGATGCTAATTCTAATATTTTTAATTTAGTTTCTTCTTTGATGAATTCGCTTCCGTTTATAGCCCTAGCCACAGTAGTTCTGCTTATACCCAATATTTTTGCTATTTCTTTCTGTGTAACTCTTTTCAAATTCTTCAATTCTTTAAAATCATTTTTATTTTTTATTCCATCACTCATAATACTTTATACTATCCAAATATTTAATAAAATTTTCCATTTCAATTATAAAAAAAGTTATAATTTTTGCAAATATAATTAATGAATTATATTAATTTATTTAAATATTATTGGAAAATATGACTAGTTTGTGCTATGATATTGGTGCCTGTTTCAAATTTTAAGAATGGAAATTTTCCCATTATACCAGCTATTATACTAGAAGGCGGAGTAGTAGTGAGTTTATTATATTCCAATACATGATCATTATACAAAGATATAGATTTTTTTTCATCTTCTATTATAGGTTTCATCTCATTCAAGGCTGTTATATAGTTTTGATTAGTTCTTAATACAGGATAATTTCTTGCTGTATAATTGATTTTATTTATATTTTCAGTGATTCTTGCCTGTATATACTGATATTCTTGAAAAGTTAATGGTTTTTCTATCAAAGTAGAATCAGCTTCTATTAGCTTTATTCTTTCTATATAATTACTTAATGCATACAATGTGTATATATCTATTTTTGGTATAACCGATACGGCATTATAATAATTTTCTGTTGCTGTATTTTTTCTATAATATATTTCAATTATTGAATTTAGAGACTCTCTTGATAGTCTTTCTTCTGTGAGAATAGATTCTTTTATTGATGTAGTGGATACTATCATAAATATGCTTATAGCTATAATGTTTACTATAATAAATATTATGGCTACTGCTGAGCCTCTCATCTTATTATATATCTCCTTTTGTTTATAAAAATTATATATTATAAATTTCGTTAATTCAAATTTATAAAACAGTAAAATATATAATTATGTGATAAATATAGACTTAAACATAAATGTTTTACCTTGACTTTTTTGCATTATTATTATAAAATTATCCGAAAAAAATAGTATAACTTTACATAATATAATGTTTTTATGTAAATATTAGGGGATTTCACTATGTTTAAAAATAATATTTTGAAAGTGATTATAGCTTTATCAGTTGTTTTATTTGTATTTGTAGGCTGTCAAAAGAAGGCTGATAAGAATAAGTTATATGTTGGTACTAATGCAGAATTTGAACCCTTTGAATACAGAGAGGGAGATAAAATAGTTGGTTTTGATATGGATTTAATAGCAGAAGTGGCTAAATTACTTGGAAAGGAAATAGAAATAATAGATATGCAGTTTGACGGACTTCTTCCTGCTTTAGAGGCAAAAAAGATTGATATAATTGCTGCAGGAATGACAGCTACAGAAGAGAGAAAACAATTCCTTAATTTTACAGATCCTTATTACAATTCTAGACAGTCTATAGTAGTTCAGTCAAATAATACTGAAATAACTTCTTTTGATAATTTCACTGGTAAAAAGATTGGTGTTGTATTAGGATATACAGGAGATATTTTAGTAAGTGAAATGGCTAATGTTGAAGTTCAGAAATTCAATACTACTTCTGAAACTATATTAGCTTTAAAATCTCAGAAAGTTGATGCTATAGTATTGGATTATGAGCCTGCTAAAAATTATGTTGCTCAAAATCCTGAATTAAAATTAGTAGAAACTGATGCTGCTGTTGAGGAATATTCTATAGCTATGAGAAAAGAAGATACAGAACTTCTTGCTCAAATAAATGATGCTTTAAAAACACTTAAAGAAAACGGAACTTATGATACTTTAAAAATCAAGTATTTTGGAAAATAATATATATTTTATATCTTCTTCTTATTTTTCTTAATTTATCATAAATTAGGATTATATGGAGAAGATATATTTTTTTATAAAGGTTTATATATATGCTGGAATATTTAGAACTGCTTAAATTAATCTTTATTACAAATGATAGATATATTTATATTTTAAAAGGATTAATATTTTCTGTAGGTACTACAGCATGTGCTACTATACTAGGTGTTATATTAGGTATATTCGTAGCTTTACTTCAGCTTTCTGAATTTTACCCATTCAAAAATTTTAATAAATTAGCTAATTTTAATCCTCTTTCAAAGATAGCATTTTGGTATGTTAATATTTTAAGAGGAACTCCTGTGGTTGTTCAGCTTATGATATGGGCTAATGTTATTTTTGTTGATAGTTTAAGGAATACCCCTATACTTATTATAGCGGCTATTGCTTTTGGAATTAACTCTGGGGCTTATGTTGCTGAGATTATAAGGGCAGGTATACAGAGTTTAGATAAAGGACAGATGGAAGCAGCTAGAGCATTAGGAATGAATTATTCTTTATCTATGAGAGAGATTATAATACCGCAGGCTATCAGAAGAATACTTCCTCCTCTTGTAAGCGAGTTTATAGCATTATTAAAAGAAACTTCAGTAGTTGGATTTATAGGGGGTGTTGATTTATTAAGATCCGCAAATATTATTACAAGTCAGACATATAGAGGTGTTGAGCCTTTGATTGCTGTTGGAATAATATATTTTATACTTACTTCGGTATTTGCTATGATTATGAAGAAAGTAGAGGAGGGTTTAAGAGAAAGTGATTAAGATTAGGAATTTACATAAGAAATTTGGTAAATTAGAGGTACTTAAAGGTATAGATGTTGATATTTCCAAAGGAGAGATTATTGCTGTTATAGGACCCTCTGGAAGCGGTAAATCTACTTTTTTGAGATGCATAAATAGATTAGAAGAACCTTCCGAAGGAGATATTATTATCAATGGTAAAAATATCATGGATAAAAATACTGATATTAATTTTATGAGACAGGAGCTTGGAATGGTATTTCAGCATTTCAATTTATTTCCTCATAAAACAGTTATGGAAAATATTACTTTATCTCCTATGAAAGTAAAAAAAATATCAAAAGATAATTCTGAGAAAAAGGCGATAAAGCTTCTTGAAAAGGTAGGTTTGGTTGATAAAAAAGATGTATACCCTAATAAACTTTCAGGCGGACAGAAACAGAGAATAGCTATAGCAAGAGCTTTGGCTATGGAGCCTGATATTATGCTTTTTGATGAGCCTACTTCTGCTTTGGATCCTGAAATGATTAAAGAGGTTTTAGATGTTATGGTTGAGCTTGCCAAAGAAGGCATGACTATGATTATTGTTACCCATGAAATGGGTTTTGCTAAGAATGTTGCTACTAGAATACTTTTTATGAATGATGGAAAAATACTTGAAGATGAAGAGCCTAATGAGTTTTTCACTAATCCTAAACATGATAGAGTTAAAGAATTCCTATATAAGGTATTAAATCATTGATAATTATCTTATTTGATTTGATTAAAGTTAAAAGTTGACAATAGTTATCTTTTAATATATAATTACAGCGAAATAAATAATATACAAATAAAAAATTAATAAATAGAGGTGTAATATGTCAGGACACTCCAAGTGGGCTAGTATTAAACATAAAAAAGCTGCAAATGATTCAAAAAAAGGTAAAATTTGGTCAAAAATAGCGAAAGAAATAACAATCGCAGTAAAAGAAGGGGGAAGCCCAGACCCAGATCAGAATGCTAGATTAAGAATGGTTATAGTTAAAGCTAAAGGTACTAATATGCCTAATGATAATATAGACAGGGCTATAAAAAGAGGGACAGGTGCAGGCGAAGGTGTTAATATTGAAGAAATGTCTTATGAGGGTTATGCTCCTGGAGGAGTTGCTATCATAGTGGATGTAGCTACAGATAATAAAAATAGAACTGCTGCTGAAATAAGATCTATATTTAGTAAGAACGGCGGAAACTTAGCTGAAAATGGTGCGGTTTCTTGGCAGTTCAAGAAGAAAGCAATTGTAATGATTCCTGCTGCTGGAAATACTGAAGAGAGTTTAATGGATATAGTGCTTGATGCAGGTGCTGAGGATATAGAACAAGATGATGAAGTATTTACTATTACAGGACCTATGGAAACTTTATCTTCTATAGTTGATGCTTTGAAAAGTAAAGGTATTGAACCTGAAAGTGCTGAAATAGTTCGTGTGGCTGATAATACTATGACTATAGCTGAAAATGATGCTAAAAAAGTTATAAAAATCATAGGATTATTTGAAGATCATGATGATGTTTCTGCTGTAGCTACTAATTTAGAAATCACTGATAACTTAATCGAAGAATAATAATTATTTGTCATAATAAATGATAACTTTAGGAATAGACCCGGGATTTGCTAGATGCGGATATGCTTTTATAGAAGCTAAAAATTCTGAATATAAAATAGTACATTCCGGGCTTATTGAAACTTTTTCCAATCAAAATTATAATCAAAGACTTACATTTATATTCACTCAATTAGATGAGCTTATAAAAAAATACAAGCCTGATAATGCTTCTATAGAGGAGCTTTTCTTTTCAAAAAATACAAAAACTGCTATAAAGGTTGCTGAGGCACGTGGCATTATAATATTAGCTCTCACTCTAAATCAAATAGAGTTTGAGGAATATAAGCCAAAGGAAGTAAAATCACAAATAACAGGTAATGGAAATGCCAATAAAGATGCTATGATGAAAATGGTTAATCTCTTCACTGGTTCCAATATTATTCAAGATGATACTGCCGATGCGGTGGCAATAGCTTTGGCTCATGCATCAAGAAACAGAATTCTCAAATAACAGGCTTTTGATAATTTATATCATCTATCAAATAAATATTTTCTTTATGATTGGTTTTAGGTAATTCTGTATCATTAGTTTCAGAACTTTCATTTTTATTTGATTCATTTTTCTGAAGTATTATAGAATCAAATTCTGATTTATAATTTTCTAATATTGTATCATTGAAGTTGGCATTCAATAAAATTTCACTTAATTGATTCAAATCATAAACATATGTATAAGTATATTTTGTATTATTAATATTTTCTACTGCTCTTAGAGCTAAGGTATTGTATGATAGCATTTCTTTTAAAAATACTATGCTTTTTTGACTTGAGCTTTGTGAATTAGTTAATGAATAAAATTTGCCTTCTCCGTATTTATTTAATGTTGTATTTCTAGGTTCATTTTTATCTAATCTATAAATTATGTCTATATTATCATTAGTCATACTAAAATTTTTTTTGTATATGATAGATGGGGTATATAAATTTATATTGATAGAATTGCTATTTATTTTTATCATAAATGTATTAAAATTTAAACTTCTTTCTTCTTGTTTTTTGATGAAAATAGAAATTTCTTTATCGTCTGTTATAGGATCTATTTTTTCAACTATATGCCATTTATCCAATGCATAGTACTCTGAATATAACATAGAACAGCTTATAAATATTATAGTCATTATCATTTTTTTCATAATCGACTCCATTGGTTTCTATGTATATATTATGATAGTTTTATGAATTTAAATCAATAAAAAATATATAAATAAAAAATTTTTTTAAGATTTTAGTTTACATATTGAAATAAAAACAGCAAGAAATCTAAAATTAGACTTCTTGCTTAAATAAAAATTTATTTTACATTAATTTTTTTCACTTCTATTTTATCTAAAAAACTATTCATCTTTTCAAATGATGTAAGTCCTTCACTAAATGCTGTAGCAGTTGCTGATGCTATTGCATATTTATAAGCATCTAATATATTTAAATCTTTACTTATTCCATATACAATACCTGCCACCATAGCATCTCCAGAACCTACAGAACTTACTAATTGTCCATTTGGAGCATTGCCTATATACGCTTCATCTTTATTAACTAAAGCAGAACCTTCTTTTCCTAATGATACTAAAACATTTTCACTTCCGTCTTTTACTAATTCTTTAGCATAAGTGATAATATCATAAACAGAACGTATATCATTTCCAAAATACTCTGATAATTCCTTTCTATTAGGTTTTGTAAGAAAGACTTTTTCTTTTACTGCAATTTTAAAAGCATTTTCTCTGGAGTCCAATATTATTTTTACATTATTTTTAGATTTTGTTTTTTGTATTATATCTTTATAAATATCATCTTTCACAGAGATAGGAACACTTCCAGAAAGTATAAGTATATCATTATCTTTAATACTATCTATAATAGAAAGTAAAACATCTATATTTTCTTGAGATATATTAGGAGATTTACCCATTATTTCTGTTTCATTTTTTGTAGTTTTTATTTTTACATTTATTCGGCTATTTTCTGATAATGTAATAAAATTATCCTTGATTCCATATTTATTTAAATCTGATTTTATATATTCTCCTGTAAAACCTCCGCAAAAACCCAAAGCTATTGATTCTACACCAAAATTTTTTAATACCTTAGAAACATTTATCCCCTTACCTCCAGCTAAAGTATAGGAATTATTAACTTTATTTAGTTCCCCTTCATCAAGTTTATTCATATCCATATAATAGTCTATTGCTGGATTTAATGTTAAAGTATAAATCATAAAAAACTCCTATAAAAATATCTGTATTAATTATACATCAAAAATAAAAAAATAATACTCAATAATAACTTTTTATACTGAACTCAATATATATCAATTATATTTTCACTTTTAAAAACTATTTCATCACCGCATTTTTAACTTTTTAAATAATATGGATTATTATATAATATTCCCTTAAAATTATCTCTATTTATTTCTGTAATTTTAACCCACATTCTCTCAGGAATTATTTCAGGGGTATCATTTTCTTCAGTAAAAATTAATTTTACTAAATCATTAATTTTAAAGAATCAATTTCTTCTTTAGAAGGTATTTCAAAAGTACATGTATACTCTTTATTTAATTTCAATGCATTTTCTAAAAAATATTTAGTCATAAAAAATTATCCTCCAATTATATTATTAAAAACATAATAAAATTTTAACAATAAAATAAAAAAATAATTCTTTGACTTTTTTTTCAATTTATTTATACTTTAGTTATAAATTAAACTTTTTTTATTTGGAGTATTTAATATGGCTGTTTTAGTATGTGGAGGAGCTGGATATATAGGCTCTCATGTAGTTAATGAACTTTTAAAGCAGAATATAGAAACTGTTGTAATAGATTCATTAGAGTATGGACATAAAGAAGCTATTAAAGATTGTAAGAATTTTTATCATGGTAATATTGGAGATAGTGCATTACTTGATAAAATATTCAGCAGTCATAATATAGATTCAGTTATGCATTTATGTGCTTATATAGAAGTTGGGGAAAGCGTACAAAATCCTGCTAAATATTATCATAATAATGTATCTAATTCTATAAATCTTCTTAATGCTATGCTTGAAGCTAAAGTTAAGAATTTTATCTTTTCTTCTACAGCGGCAGTTTATGGAGAGCCCGAATCTATACCTTTAAAAGAAGACTGCAGAAAAGAGCCTACAAATCCATATGGGGACAGCAAATTGGCATTAGAAAAAATACTTTCTTGGTATACAAAAGCTTATGATTTTAATTATGTAGCTTTAAGATATTTTAATGCTTCAGGAGCTCATCCAAACGGACATATAGGAGAAGATCATAATCCTGAATCTCATTTAATACCATTAATACTTCAAGTGCCTCTTGGTAAGAGAGAATCTATAAAAATATTTGGAGATGATTATCCTACACCAGATGGTACTTGTCTTAGAGATTATATACATGTATGTGATTTGGCTTTAGCACATATTGCTGCTATGAATTATTTAAAAAACGGAGGAAATAGTGTGGCATGCAATTTAGGAAATGGCAATGGATTCAGTGTAAAAGAAGTTATTGAAGTAGCTAGAAAAGTTACAGGACATCCTATACCTGCAGAAATTTGTCCTAGAAGGGCAGGGGATTCCTCTGAACTTATTGCAAGCAGCGACAGAGCAAAAGAAGTTTTAGGCTGGACACCTACTATAGATTCATTAGAGATAATAGTTCAAACAGCTTGGAATTGGCATAAGAATCATCCTAATGGATTTAATGACAGATAAATTTTTATAAACAATAAAAAATAATTAAAGAGGCTTCAATATATAATTAGAGCCTCTTTTTTATAAATCCCGCCCTATAAGTTTTCTGTTTCAATTTGTATTAGAGAATTATCTTTTCTTTTTCTGTCAATTAAGAAAATATTACTGCCCGCCCAAGTGAGGATTAAATTTTTTGCTTTCTTTACCGCACGGTGAGCAGATTCTTATATATAATTAAAATAGAAATGATTAATGAAGTGATAGATTTAGTATCATTTAGCGTGCGTTGTGTATATTGCAAATTTAAAAAACACTTGGGTGGGGATGCTTTTTTTATTTAGTATTAAATTTTATTAATTTGCTTTTTTAATATGAATTTTTATATATAAAGGGTGGGGTGTGTAATATAGATTTAAAAGAAAAAGATATAAAAAAGGGACTTTTTAAAGCCCCCTTTTATTATTTTTATTTATATAATTGTATTATCTATTTCTATAATAAGATTTATTATATCCGCCTCTGTCATTATATCTTTTATTGTATCCGCCTTTTCTTTTAGAATAAATTTTCACGCTTCTATATGGCGGCTCTCCATCACTTTTAGTTTCAACATCTTGATCATTTTGTAATTCTAAATGTATGATTCTCCTTTCATAAGGGGACATAGGATCTAAAGCTACAACTCTCCTAGTTTTTTTAGCCTGCTGAGCAGCCTGACGAGCTATATGTTTTAAAGTTTCTTCTCTTCTTTCTCTATATCCATCAACATCTAATATTATATGTCTTTCAGTATCATCATTAAATTTTTTAGATGCTATTAATGAAATTATAAATTGTAAAGATTCTAATGTAGCACCTTTTTTTCCTATTAAAACTCCTGAATCATCTGTTGAAATATTGATATAAATTCTTTTTTGGCTTTCTTCCTTAGCAGTAACTTCAGCTTCAATCCCCATATATTTTAGTATATTAGATACTATAGATTGAAACTCACCTAAATTAGTAGAAATTTCTTCATAATAAACTCTTATGATTGTAGGAGACTCTTCTCCAAACCCTAATAATGTACGCTTTCCTTTATCTATTACCTCAATTCTAACCTGATCTTCTGTAAGATTAAGTTCTTCCAGTGCCTTATTAACGGCTTCCTTTTCTGATTTACCACTAAACTCTTTTACTAACATAATGTAGTATCCTCCTTTCTATATGATAAAGTAATAATTTTTTATTACTTTTAGTTTGCTAACAATTATCTCTTTTTTCTCTTTTTCTTCTTCATATTTTGTTTACTTTCTTCTTCGATAATCACTTCATTAGAGCTAGATTTATCTATTTTTGAAGTTATAAATTGCTGAATAACTCCAAATACATTCTGAGCAGTCCAATATAATGCAAGTCCACTTGCAAAGTTATAAAACATAAAAAGCATCATAAGCGGAAAAATAGTTGTCATCATTTTCATCTGATTAGCTGCTGCACCGCTACCTGCAGTAGAACTAGTAGGTTGTAGTTTCATACTTAAATAACTAGTTACTGCCATCACTATAGGGAATAAATTGAAATTAAATCCTCCCAATATAGGTATGCCAGCAGGAAATACAAATAATTTATCAGGTGAAGAAAGGTCGGATATCCATAAAAACGGAGTATTCCTTAATTCTACCATTGACTGCATAAGATAGAAAAATGCTATTAATAATGGAAATGGAAGAAGCATAGGAAGACATCCACCCAAAGGATTAATTTTTTCCTTTTTATAAATAGCCATTATCTCAGCATTTAATTTATCAGGGCTATCTTTATATTGTTCTCTTATACGCTCTATTTTAGGATTAACTAATTGCATCTTTTTCATAGATTTATATGAAGCATGATTAAGTGGGAAAGTTACAATTTTAAATAATAATGTAAATAGTAATATAGCCCAAGCATAATTGTTGGTAACTTTATATAAAGCATTAAGTATAATATCTAATATATAAGTTAAAGGTCTTAAATTAAGTCCTAAGAAAGATTCTTGGAATATAGATTCATAAGATTCTTCAAGATAATATTTAGAGAAAATACTTCTTACTTTAGGACCTATAAATACTGAATAATCATCAGTAATAGAACTACCACTTTTAATAGTATGTTTAGATACTAAATTTGCTAAATGGAAGTCATTTCTATATTCATTAGTTGAAGGCTTAGAAAAAGTCATAGTTTCAAAAACAGTATTATTTGATTGAGCTGGAGAAGATATAATAGCAAAATATCTATTATTCAAAGCAACCCATTTATCTTGCCCCTCATATATATTGTATTTCATTTGATTTGTTTTTATTCCTTTAGAATAAGAACCAAATAATCTTGAGAAAATATTTTCTTTTACTATATCTCCAGTTAATAGTATTTTAGATTTTCCATTTCCCTTTATTAGATACTGAGCTTTTGTAGCATCTTCTCTAACGGAGTTTTTATCAGTTCTATAAGGACCTATTCCAGTACCTAAGAAATATGAATAAAATAATGACATATCTTTTTCACTCATATTTTCTATTGTAACTGAATTTTTCAATTGATAAGGATCTTCACCGAAAGTAAATGTTTTTGTTATTTTTACTTCAGAATTATCAATAATAACATTTGCAGTATATGTAACTTTATCTCCATTTTCTTCTAATAGCTGATAATTTAAATTTTCAGGTATAGCAATAGAATTTGAAAGATTTTGGAAAGTTACAGTGAATGGGTATATTCCCTCATAAACCTGTTCTACCATATCAATAGTTTCATTTGTATAATTGCTTCCTAAATCTTGTGGATAATAATTTTTTAATTTATATGAGTATAAAGCCCCATTTTTAAAAACTGCTATAACATGTTCATTTTCAATTGTTTTTTCATTATTAAGTGCTACATTTGTATTTTCTATTTTCTGCATTTGAGCAGTATTTAACATAGGGTTTTCAGTTGTTATATTATTGCTAGTTACAGTAGAATTTGTATTTATGTTAGAATTATAAACAGGTTTTACTGTTTTAGCTTGATAGAACATATATAGAAACATTATTATAGCTGAAAGTCCTATAGCTATAACCATTCTTTTATTATTGCTCATAAACTATTAAAGCTCCTTCAATCAATTATTAAACAAATGAGAATTTTATTTAAGCAATTAGAAAAGGACGATGGTCTAGCGTATAAAAAATATTATGGCAAAGGGTCATATATTTTTTTTGCTAGAGGATTACATCTCAGCACTCTATAAATTGCAAGAAAACTTCCTTTAATAGCTCCATATTTAATGACAGCTTGTTTAGCATATTCAGAACATGAAGGTATATATCTGCAAGAAGGTTTTAAATAAGGTGAAATAGCCTTTTGATACAAAAAAATCAATAATAGAAGAATTTTTTTCATAAATAATAAACCTTCTGGAATAATTTTAATAAGTCTCTTTTACAATCACTAAATGAAGGGAATTTATAACTATCAAATCTATTAACTATAATAAAGTAATCATATCCCACAGGAATTTTATCTTTTTGAGTTCGGTATATTTCTTTAATTATTCTTTTGGCTTTATTTCTGCCTACAGAATTAGTTTTATTTTTTTTAATAGTTACACCAAATCTGGAATATGAGCGATTATTTTTCAATATTAGTATTGTATATTTAGAATTATAAATTCTTTTAACTTCGCTATGATTATTGAAAAATGCTGATATATCGTTTCTTTGCTTCAGTCGCTCTTTTATATATAATTTCGATGAGCGTTCCCTCCAACAGTTTTCCATAAGTACTGCTTAAATAATTGCTTAATATTTTTACTCATCTGCAGCAGTTAAGCGGTATCTGCCTTTTCTTCTTCTGCGTTTTAAAACATCTCGTCCATGCTTAGTTGCCATACGTTTAAAAAATCCAAATTTTCTAGCACGGCGCAACTTACTTGGCTGATAAGTTCGTTTCATGTATGTCTCCTTATAAAGATTATATATTTCTTTATTAAATATTTTCTATAGAAAAAAATTACATAAGTATACTGAAGTATTGTACTATATAATACTCATTTTGTCAAGTACATAAAAAACCGCATAATAACTGTTATTATATATATTGTATTTTTATTTTGTTATAATTATTTACGAATTTGATATTATATTATTTAATGATATAATATTAAAATGAAAAAATATTTACTTGAGAATAAATTAGAAGATATTACTCCGTTAATAGAAAATTTATCGAATGATGTGAAGAAATATATACCAAATAGTGAAATAGATTTATTTAACGCAGCATTATATGAAGTGATTATGAATGCTATAGAGCATGGAAATCTTAATATACTATATGAAACAAAAAAAGAATGGCTCAAGAAAAATATTTATCATAAAAAATTAAAAGAACTTTTAAAAACGGAAAAAGCTAAAAATACAAATGTTGAAATAAAATTAGAATTACCAGAAGAAAAAGAAGATAAGATTATTATTATGGTTAAGGATCAAGGTCTTGGATTTAAACCAAAGCAGGAAGCAAAAAAAATAAATAATGATGGTTTCGCACGTGAAAACGGAAGGGGAATTATGATGATTAAGTCGTATTTTGATGAGGTTAAATTCAATAAAAAAGGCAATGCCATAACTTTAATAAAGATAATAAAAAAAGAACAATAAAAAATAAAAAAATAATTCAAAGAGATTTTAGATTATGTCTAATGATAAAAAAAAGAAAAAAGTAAAAAATACAAAATATTTTCGTAAATCTCCTCCTATACAATTGGATACTGGATTTGTCAGTTTAGAGAGATTCATAGCTATAAATGAATATGATGATGGATCTTTTTCTAGAGAATATAATTGTGATATAATAAATAGAAAAGGAAGAGATGCGGTTATTATAGTACCTTATGCTTATATAGATAATCAAATACATGTTCTTATGATAAGCACATTCAGACCTGTAGTATATTATAGGGAGAAGGTTATGACGGGAAAAAGTCATGAAGAGATTGATGAGCATATTATGAATTTTTTAGAGTTTCCTGCTGGAATGCTTGAGGAAGATGAGATAAATGAAAAAAATCCTAATCAGGGAATAAAAAAGTGTGCTAAGAGAGAGCTTGAAGAAGAGACTGGATATAATGTAGATTTAAAAAATATAAATGTACTTGGATATAGATATTATAGTTCTTCAGGTATAATAACTGAGAGAATTAATATTGCCACTTGCGATATAACAGGATTAACTCCTAAAAAAGAGATTAAAACAGACGGATCTGTTATGGAGGAAACTATAGAGGCTTTTTTTGTACCTTTTGATAAAGCTATGAGATGGTGTAAAGATGGAGTTATAAAAAATGCTGGTACAGAAATAGGGCTTCATAGGCTTTATTTTTCTATACTATATGAGCATCAGAAGAATCATAATATTATACTTCAAAAAAGACTTCATATTCTGCTGAACGAAATAAATTCTCTTAAAAAAAGTGCTGAGCATTATAATAAATTGATAAGAGAGTTTAAAGCTACTGTTTCCCATGAATTAAGGCATCCTTTTACAGAGATTATGGGGTATCTTAATTTACTCAAAAAAAATAATATGTCAGAAGAAAAAAGAGAAGAGTTCTTTAATATAGTTTCAAGAAGCATTAAGAAACTTTATGATACTAATAACAATCTTATACAAATAGCTTTAAAAGATGATGAAAGTTCAAAATATGTATCTGAATTCAATATAGAAGAAGAGCTGAACATCATTATAGATGGTTATAAATTCATTTATCCAAAAGATATAAATGTAGAAATGAATATAGAAAAAAACTGCATTACATTAATAGGATATCATGAAAGATTCAAATTAATCATGGAAGGAATAATATCGAATGCATTCAAATTTACTAAGTCTGGAACTATATCAATAAATGTAAGAACTTTAGATACAATAGAGAAAAAAGAATTAGATTTTTCGCCTGATTTATTTAATTATCATACAATGAAAAATATAATACCTAATGAAATAGAGATAATAGTAAAAGATACTGGAAAAGGTATAAAGCAAAGTAAATTAAAAAAAATATTTATACCATTTTATCAGGCAGATTCAAGATTTGAAAGAGAGTATGGAGGAATGGGAATTGGTTTATCTGTTGTAAAGGATTTGCTTTATACTATGCAGGGGATTATTAATATAGATAGTTCTGAAGGAGCTGGAACTATAGTAAAATTGAGAATGCCTTTTGGAATACCTGCTAAATAGTCTTATTTATACTTAATTAAATAAATTAACGCACGGTAAAAAAAATTTTATTTATTACTAATATTATTATCATTAATTAACATATATTTTTAATTTCGTTTTGCGTGCGGTTATAGATCAGCAAATTTAAGAAAAGCTTGGGCGGGTGCTGAAAATTCTAATTAGGGCAGAAAAGTGGTATAAGATTAAATTATATATTAGGATGATAAACATAAAGGGTGGGCGTATGTATATGAAATTTTATTTACATACCCCTCCCTTTATTTTTTACTGCCTTTATAAAAGATTACGATGCATTTTTTCTTATTATCAATTAAGAAATATTAACACCCACCCTAGCTTTTTTTAAATAAAAAAGTAAGTATGTATTAAAAATGTTGATAAAATTGACTTTTTAATAAAATTTTATTATGAATTAATATTAAAATGAATTTTAATTTCTATATTTAATCATTATTATTTTTCTTCCATTATTTTCAAAATAGAAATCATCTGTGTATAGAGAGATTAGAAATATTCCTCTTCCGCTATCTTTATAAATATTTTCTTGTGATTCTGTGAGCCCTATCATAGTCATAGTATAATCAAAGCCGTCTCCTTCATCTTCTATAATAACTTTTACCATTTCATCATCAATATGAAAATATATATTTACATTTTTATTATAATCGCTTTTATTTCCATGAACTATTGAATTAGTTAAAGCTTCTTCAAAGGCTATTTGAAATGCATCGCATTCTTTGATACCATTTGTATGTAAAAAATCTAAAAAGTCATTAGATGCTTTAGGTATTAATAATTTATCACTAGGAATTTTCATAAACAATCTTTTATCTATTTTGTTTTTATAGTACTCCATTTCCATAATTCAGTTCTACTTATCGGCAAAATTTTATTACTATAATCAGTTATATTATTTTACTTATAAAGTATAGTAAAATAACTTTCATTGTCAAGTTTTTAACTATACAAAAATATTGACATTAATTATAATTTTGAATACAATTTAACCATATTAATATAAGGATTTTTTATGAAATATATGAACCTTTACAGAGGATATGAAAAGAGAAAAGGATCCATAGATAAAAAGATATCTTCTATTATAGAGAGAAGCCAATTTATATTTGGAGAAGAATTAGAAAGTTTGGAAATAGAATTATCAAATTATACAGGTGTTAAATATGCTGTAGGAGTGTCATCAGGACATGTTGGATTAGTATTGTCCCTTTTGGCATTGGGGTTTAATGCTGGGGAAAATCATTCAAATAAAGAAGTGATAGTACCCGCTATGACATTCTTTTCTACTGCTGAGGCTCCTGCTTTTTTAGGAATGAAAGTAAGAGTTTGCGATATTGACGAATATTTTAATATGGATATAAAAAAACTTGAAAGCTTAATAAATAAAAATACCGTTGCAATTATACCTGTTAATTTATTTGGACAATGTGCTAATTATGATGCTATACTTGATATTGCTAAAAAAAATAATATTTTCGTTATAGAGGATGCATGCCAGTCATTCGGAGCTAGTTATAAAGATATAAAATCATGTTCAGGAAAATTAGGCGATATTGCAGTAACTTCGTTTTTCCCTGCAAAACCTTTAGGCTGTTTCGGGGACGGCGGAATGGTATTTACTAACAATGAAGAATTGTACAAAAATTTAAAGCAGCTTCGTCATCATGGAGATGAAGGCACAATGATACATGTTAAATTAGGTACTACAGGAAGGCTTGATAATTTACAGGCTGGAATACTACTTGAAAAATTTAAAGGCTTTGATGAAGATATGGAACATAGAAGAAAAGCTGGAGAATATTATAGTGATCAATTAAAGAATATAGTAAAAGTTCCAAAAATAGCAGAATATAATAAAAGCGTTTATGCACAGTATGTTATACAGGTAGAAGATAATAGAGATGAAATAAGAAATAAATTAAATGAGCTTGGAGTACCTACTGCACTTTATTATCCTCATCCTATACATTTAGCACCAGTACTTGCTGAAAAATTAGGATATAAAGAAGGAGATATGCCTGTATCTGAATATGCTTCAAAACATAATATAGCTTTGCCTATAGATAATGATATTTTGAAAGAAGAACAGGATATAGTTATAGATGCCATTAAGAAAGTTTTAGGTAAATAATTAATTCAATTAATGCTATAAAAATAAAAAGTAGGTTTTTTAGTATTAAATGTACTTACTTTTTTATTTTTTAAGTAATTTTCACACAGTATAAATTACAACATATATACTATTTAAAATAAATAGTATTATATTATTAATTATGATATAATACTATTTCAATAAATTATTATTATAATAACTTTAATGATTATCAATAATATTTACTGAAACTAAAGGTATATAAAATGGAATATAAAATTATATATGAAAATGAAATAGAATTGGATTTTATTAATAAACTTATAGATTTAAAATACACATATAGAGGTGATATAAGCGACAGAATGTCTCTTGATGCTAATTTTAGAAATCATTTTGAAAATCTTAATAAAGTTAAATTAAGTGATAATGAATTTTCTAGATTGAAAGAAGATATTATAACTCCAAATGTATTTTCAGCATCAAAAATATTAAGAGAAAAAAATAATTTAAAAAGAGATGATGATACCGTTTTGGACTACACTCTTGTAAATACAACCGATTGGTGCAAAAACGAGTATGAAGTAACTAATCAGCTTCGTATGAATACAGAAAATAGTTATCATCGTTATGATGTTATAATACTTATTAACGGCATACCTCTTGTACAAATAGAATTGAAAACACTTCATATTTCAGCTAAAAAAGCTATGGAGCAAATAGTACAATATAAAAAAGATGTAGGCAATGGATTTACTAATTCTTTATTATGTTTTATGCAGATTTTTATTGTAAGTAATAGAAGTAATACTTATTATTTTGCAAATAACAATAACGAACATTTTAATTTCAATGCTAAAGAAGAATTTACAGATATACATTATCTTGCTGACAAAGATAATAAAAAAATCACATATTTACATGACTTTGCTGAGGTTTTTTTATCAAAATGTACATTAGGCGAATTTATAAGTAAATATATAGTTTTGATGGAAACAGATAAAAAATTACTTCTTATGCGTTATTATCAAATACATGCCGTAAAAGCTATAATAGACTGCATAGAACAAAACAGAGGAAACGGATATATTTGGCATGCCACAGGAAGCGGAAAAACATTAACATCTTTCAAGGCTTCAACTTTATTAAAAGATAATAGGAATATAGCAAAATGCCTTTTTGTTGTAGATAGAAAAGATTTAGATAAACAAACAAGAGATGAATTTAATAAATTTCAAGAGAATTGTGTAGAAGAAAATACAAACACAAAAAAATTAGTAGAAAGACTTATTTCTAATGATATAAAAGACAAAGTTATAGTAACTACAATACAAAAATTAGTATTAGCACTTGATGAAAATAGTAAAAGAAATAAAAATAAGAAGAAAAATGGAATTCCTACATACAAAGAACTTTTATTACCGCTTTCTAATAAAAGAGTTGTTATAATATTTGATGAATGTCATCGTTCACAATTTGGAGAAAATCATAAAACTATTAAAAACTTCTTTCCAAAAGCACAATTTTTTGGATTTACAGGAACACCTATTTTTGCACAAAATTCTAATTATAAAAAGATAGACGGAACAGAAGGCACTTATGCCACAACAAAGGATATTTTTGAAAAAGAACTTCATTCATACACAATCACAAATGCTATTGATGATAATAATGTTTTGCGTTTTAATATACAATACTTTGGCCCTAATTATGGCAAAGCAGCAAATAAAGATCAGAATAAAACTGCTATTGTAAACAAAATTTTAGAAAGTCATGATAAAGTAACTGTTTATAGAAAATATAATGCCCTATTTGCAGTATCATCTATTAATGAAGCTATTGAATACTATGATATTTTTAAATCTCAGCAAAAAGAATATACAGAAAATAATGATGAGTTCAAACCTTTAAATATATTCTGTGTATTTTCTCCGCCTGCTGAAGGTAATAAAGATGTTAAACAGCTTCAAGAAGACCTTTGGCAGGAAAAAGAAGATAATAAAAAAGAACCTGAAAAAAAGAAAGAAGCATTAAGCAATATTATAGATGATTATAATAAACAGTATAATACTAATTATGATATCAATAATTTTGACGGATATTATAAAGATGTACAGGAGAGAATAAAAAGTCAAAAATACAGCAATGCCGATCTTCCTCATAATAAAAAAATAGATATAACAATAGTAGTTGATATGCTATTAACTGGCTTTGATTCAAAATATCTAAATACAATATATGTTGATAAGAATTTAAAACATCATGGATTAATACAAGCATTTTCAAGAACCAATAGAATTTTAAATGGATTAAAACCTTATGGAAATATACTTGATTTTAGATATCAAAAGGATGCTGTTGATGAGGCTATATCACTTTTCTCTGGAGAAGAAAATAGTGAAATGGTAAGAGAAATATGGATTACACCTGATGCATTTGAAATGACAGAAAAATATCGTAATGCTGTCAATGAATTAAAAAAGTTTATGGAGTCAAAGAACCTTGAATTTAAGCCAGAAGAAATAAGTAATTTAAAAGGCGATGATGCCAGATATGAATTTATTAATAAGTTTAAAGAGATAAGAAGAATAAGAAATTATATTGAGCAGTATGTGAATATAGAAGAAAAAGATGCTGAAAAAATAGAAGAATGTATGTCTAAAGAGATTTTTAGCTCATTTTCTGGTATATATAGAGATGTGGCAGAAAGGCTAAAAAAACAAAATAAAGCTTATTATGATGAAAATGGAAGGAATGATGAAAGATTTGAACAAACAGATTTTGAATATATACTTTTTGCCAATGATATTATAGATTATGATTATATAATGTCGCTCATATCGAAAATGACAGGTCAAACTGTAGAAAAAGTGAAAGCAGCCAAAGAAGATATAATAAAATTATTATCCTCTACAACAAGTATGCTTGATGAACAGGAAGATCTCAAAGAATATATAAATCTCCTTCCTGTGAATAAACCTTTAAGCGAAAAAGAATTAAAAGAAAATTATAATGAGTTTAAAAAAGAAAAGAATAATGTAGAAATAAATATTATAGCTCAAAGACATAAGATAGATAATGAAAAACTTAAAGCATTTGTATATCACACTTCAGAGATGCTTATTCTCAACGAGGATTCATTAACGGAACTTGTGGCTCCATTAAATTTAGGCTGGATTGATAGAACAAATAAAGAGAAAGCCATAATGAAAGATATTTTGCCATTATTGAAAAAACTTTCTAAAGACAAAATTATCAAAGGATTAAGTGCTTATGAAGAAGAATAAATTAGTTCCAAAACTTAGATTTCCAGAATTTAAAAATTCTCCTAGTTGGGATATAAAAAAATTTGATTTTCAATTTTTGCCTACAAATACTTTTTCAAGGTCAGAAATGAATAATAATAAAGGTATTGTTAAAAATATTCATTATGGTGATATATTAACAAAATATAATTATATTGTAGATAAAACTTCATTAATACCATTTATTAATGATGATATAAATTTAAACAAATTTACTAGAGAAAGTTATTTAAAAAGTGGTGATATTATCATTGCTGATACAGCAGAAGATTTTAGTGCGGGTAAGTCTATAGAAGTTCAAAACATAAATTGTAAAGTTTTATCTGGGCAACATACTTTTTTATGCCGACCTCAAATAAAATATGCCCCTAAATTTTTAGGATATTACTTAAATTCACCACTATATCATAATCATTTAACAAAATTTTTAACAGGTACAAAGGTATACTCGATAACCAAAACAAATATAAAGAATACATTTATTATATATCCTGATAATTTAGAAGAACAGCAGAAAATTGCTGATTGTCTAGCTTCTATTGATGAGCTTGTAGATGCAGAGAAAAGAAAATTAGAGGCTTTAAAAAAATATAAAAAAGCCTTAATGCAGAAACTTTTTCCATCTGAAGATGCTTCAATTCCAGAATTGAGATTTGCAGAATTTAGAATTAATATAGATTTTTTTAATGGTAATTTATTATTTGAACAAATTTCAAATAAAAATAATAATTCAGATTTACCTATTCTTGCAATTACTCAAAATAAGGGAGCTATTCCAAGAAATGAAATTAATTACAATGTTGTTGCTACAGAAAAAAGTATATCTACTTATAAAGTAGTTGAAGTTGGTGATTTTATAATAAGTTTAAGATCTTTTCAAGGAGGGATAGAGTACTCAAATTATAAAGGGATTTGTAGCCCAGCATACATAATTTTGAGAAAAAAAAATAATAATATATACGAGCCATATTATAAATACTATTTCAAAACGGATAGATATATTATAAATTTAAATGCTAACATTGAAGGTATAAGAGATGGTAAAATGATTTCATATAGTCAATTTTCAGATATAAAAATACCATGTCCTACATTAGAAGAACAACAAAAAATAGCTGATTGTTTGGCTTCTATTGATAGCATTATTGACAGTCAGGTTAAAAGAATAGACAATTTAATTAAACATAAAAAGGCTTTGATGCAGGGGCTTTTTCCTGATATGGAGAGTATTGAGGATTATGAATAATCAATTCAATAAAAATGTAATTGAGGAGAAAAAAGATGAGTGATGATCAAAAAAAACAGCTAGGGGCTATTTTATGGGCTATAGCGGATAAATTAAGGGGAGCAATGGACGCTGATGATTTTAAAGATTATATGCTTTCTTTTTTGTTCTTAAAATATTTGTCTGATAGATATGAAGAAGCTGTAAAATTGATGCTTGGAAAAGATTATAATGAAATTGAAAATGAAGCTATAAAAAATAATACTGACAGCTATATAGAAGAGTTAAAAAAAATTATAGTTAAACATTCTAAAACTGTAGCATTATCAAAATTGAATTTAAATGAGTATGAAAAAGATAAAGAAAAAATAAAAAAAGCTAGAGAAAATTGGATTGATGATTATACTAAAATGCTTTCATCAAATACTTTACAGCCTCTTATTTTATGGTATATTAAAAATTTAGATAATATAGATTTATTTGAAAAAGGAATCAGAAGAAAAATACATTATGTGATAAAGCCTCAATATTTATGGAGAAATATATATGAATTAGCAAAAACTCAAAATGAAGAGCTTTTAAATACATTGGTAAGCGGTTTTAAACATATTGAAAACGAATCTTTTGAAAGTACATTCAGCGGATTATTTTCTGAAATAAATCTATATTCTGAAAAACTAGGAAGAAGTTATACAGAAAGAAATAAACTCATAAGTTCTATTATAACAGAAATTGCAGAAGGTATTTCACAATTTTCAAATGATACTGATATTTTGGGAGATGCTTATGAATATTTGATATCTCAATTTGCTGCAGGTTCTGGAAAAAAGGCAGGCGAGTTCTATACACCTCAGCCTGTTTCTACAATTCTATCCCGTATTGTGGTGCTTGATTGTCAGGATCCAAGTAAAGGAAATAAAAGTAAAATAAATAATATTTTTGATTTTGCATGCGGTTCTGGCTCTTTGCTTATAAATGTTAGAAAACAGTTTGGAAAAGATAATTTCGGACAGATATACGGACAAGAAAAAAATATAACTACTTATAACCTTGCAAGAATGAATATGATTTTGCATGGTGTAAAAGATTCCGAGTTTACAATTTTTCATGGTGATTCATTATTAAATGAATGGAATATTTTAAGTGAGATGAATCCTGCCAAAAAAATGTTATTTGATGTAATAGTAGCAAATCCTCCTTTCAGTTATAGATGGCAGCCTAAAGAGGATATGGAAAATGATTTTAGATTTAAAGATTATGGATTAGCCCCTAAATCAGCAGCAGATTTTGCTTTTTTACTTCATGGATTTCATTTTTTAAGTAATGAAGGTACTATGGCAATTATTCTTCCTCATGGAGTATTATTTAGAGGAGGCTCTGAAGAAAAAATTAGGACTAAACTTCTGCAAGATGGAAATATTGATGCTGTTATAGGTTTGCCTTCCAATCTTTTTGCTTTTACAGGAATACCAGTTTGCATATTGGTTCTTAAAAAATGTAAAAAATTTGATGATGTGCTTATCATAAATGCAAGCAATGAATTTGAAAAAGGAAAACGCCAGAATATACTTTTAGATAAGCATATTAATAAAATAGTTGACACATATCAGTACAGAAAAGAAGATGATAAAAAATATTCACGCAGAGTATCTATGAAAGAAATAGAAAAAAATGGATATAATCTTAATATTTCAAGATATGTAAATACTTCAGATGAAGAAGAAATAATAAATATAGATGAAGTTATGAAAGAGCTTCAAGATATAGAAACCGAAATAAAAAGTGCAAAGTCTAAACATAATAGTTTTTTAAAAGAATTGGGACTTAAAGAACTTCCATAATTTTACTTATTTTAATATGAAATTATGTGCCTTGAAATAAGAATTTATCATAAAAAATTTAAACTATTTTCAATTTTTGGTGATTTTAAGAAATTAATTTATTATACTAATAGTATATAGAATATAAATTTGACAAATAGACCAATGTTTTATATCATATTATCGAAGGAGAAATCATGAATAATCTTAATAAATTAATAGACCATACCATTTTAAAGCCAGAAGCATCAATAGATAATATAAGAAAATTATGTATAGAAGCTAAAGAATATGGATTTTATTCAGTATGCGTAAACTCAGCCTATGTAAATGCCGCTTATAATTTTTTACTTCATTCTGATGTTAAAGTATGTTCTGTTATTGGATTTCCTCTTGGAGCTATGATGAAAGAAGCAAAAGCCTATGAAACAAAGGTTGCTGTAGATAGCGGAGCAGATGAAATAGATATGGTTATAAATGTTGGTTTTTTAAAAAGTAAAAAAATAGATTTATTTGAAAGAGATATAAAAAAGGTAAGAGATGCATGCAGTGCTAGTGTTTTGAAAGTAATTATAGAAACCTGCCTTTTAACAGATGAAGAGAAAGTTCTTGCCTGTAAAATAGCAAAAGAATGCGGAGCAGATTTTGTTAAAACCTCTACAGGATTTTCATCATGCGGAGCAACAGAGCATGATGTAAAACTTATGCGTGAGTCAGTTGGAAATGATATGGGAGTTAAAGCTTCAGGTGGAATAAAAACTTATGAAGATGCGTTAAAAATGGTTGAAGCAGGTGCAAACAGACTCGGTACAAGCAATGGAATAACAATAGTAAAAGCTATGCAATAATATTAGGAGCGGTATTTATGGAATATGAAGAGCCTAAAGCATTTTATGATGAAGAGGCTTTTAAAAATAATCTTCTTCAGTATCATATAAAATTACAAAAAGGCGATGTTGCAAGATATGTACTTCTTCCAGGAGATCCTAAAAGGGTAGGATATATTGCAAGTTTTTTGGATAATGCAGAGCTTAAAGCAGATTATAGAGAATATGTTACAGTAACAGGTAAATATAAAGGTGTTGATATTTCAGTAACTTCTACGGGGATAGGAGGTCCTTCTGCTTCAATAGCTATGGAAGAACTTATAAAAATAGGAGCTGATACCTTTATAAGAGTAGGCACTGCAGGCGGATTAAGTTTAAAGGTTAAACCTAATGATTTGGCAATAGCTCAGGCAGCGATAAGAGATGAAGGTACTACAAGAGAATATATACCTATGGAATATCCTGCAATAGCTGATACTGAAGTTATATTTGCTTTAAGGGATGCGGCAAAGAAAAGAAATGCTGATTATCATATAGGTGTTGTTCATAGTAAAGATTGTTTCTATGGAGAATTAGAACCTCAAAATTCTTTTTTCAGAGAAAAGTTTGAAAATAATCTTAAATATTATACATTATGCGGTGCTATAGCCTCAGAGATGGAATGTGCTGCTCTTTTTGCTTGTGCTTCTTTGAGGAAGGTAAGGGCTGGTGGAATAATGCATATAGTAGAAAATACTATGATTGAAAGAATGGGTACTCATTTTGAATATAGTGATAATATAGAAAATATGATATTAACTGCATTAGATGCTATAGTATTATTAGATGAGAAAGAGAAAAAAGAAAAAAGAGGTAATTAAATATGTTTCCAAAAGCCTATTATCAGAATAATGAAAATCTAGTTCATCATTTAAAATTAAAAAAAGGCGATGTAGGAAGATATATTATCATGCCTGGCGATCCTAAAAGATGCGTAAAAATAGCTAAAAGATTTGATAATGCAAAATTAATAGCAGATTATAGAGAATATGTTACCTATACAGGATATATAAACAGAGTAAAAGTTTCGGCAGTTTCTCATGGTATAGGAGGACCTTCTACTGCTATAGCTTTGGAAGAGCTTATAAAAATAGGAGCTGATACTTTTTTGCGTGTCGGCACTTGTGGCGGTATGAATATGGAAGTATTGCCTGGCGATGTTGTAATAGTTAATGGTGCTATTAAAGGCGGTGGTACTATGGATAATTATATTCCTAAAGAGTTTCCATGCATACCTAATATAGATGTTCTTGAATCTATGATAGAAGGATCAAGCAAAGTAAAAACAAGAACTCATGTAGGTGTTGTTCAGTGTAAAGATGCTTTTTATGCCCAGCATGCACCTGAAAACATGGCGGTTGATAAGGAATTATTATATAAATGGGAAAGCTATATAAAAGCAGGCTGTTTGGCTTCAGAAATGGAGTCTGCTGTTTTATTTGCAGTTGGTGCTGCTAAAAATGTACGTACGGGAGCTGCTATGCTTGTACTTCATAATCAAGAGAGAGTGAGAAATAATATTAATGACAAAAAATATTATACAGGTGAAGAGGCTATTGATTTAGTAATAGAGTCTATAAAAATTTTAATAGATAAAGATAAAAACTATCAAAAAATAATAAAATATTAGGATGAAATTATGAACAAAAAAATAATATTATGTTTTTTATTTATTGTTTCTATATTTGTGTTTTCATGCAATAAAAATACAAATACTGATGCAAACTCTTTTGAAATAGCTATATTAATAGATTTAGGTCCTATTGATGATAAATCTTTTAATCAGGGTTCTTGGGAAGGTGCTAAGCAATATGCGGAGAATCATAATGTGAGTTATAAATATTATAGAGTACCTGATAAAGATATAGATTCTTATTTGAATACAATAGATCTTGCAGTTAAAGGCGGTGCCAAACTTATAGTAACACCAGGCTATATGTTTGAACCTGCTATTTATAAAGCACAGGATATATATACAAATGTTCATTTTATATTGATAGACGGAGAGCCTCAGGACGGTACTGGTAGCAACTATAAAACATCTCCGAATACTTCTGCTATTCTTTATGCTGAAGAGGAAGCTGGATTTTTGGCAGGTTATTCTATAGTAAAAGAAGGTTATACTAATTTGGGATTTATTGGAGGAGTGGCTCATCCTGCAGTAGTGAGATTTGGATATGGTTTTGTGCAGGGAGCAGATTATGCTGCAGTTGAATTAAGACTTCCTAAAAATTCCATTAATATGAAATATACTTATATAGGAAATTATGATCCTACTCCTGAAAATCAAACTCTTGCAGCTTCTTGGTATCAAAGTGGGGTGCAGGTAATATTTGCTGCTGCTGGTGCTGCTGGTAATTCTGTTATGAGTGCTGCTGGAAGTAATAACGGTTTAGTTATAGGTGTAGATGTTGATCAGAGCTTTGAATCCCCTACTGTTATAACTTCTGCTATTAAGATGATAAGAGAATCAGTTTATAATTCTGTTGCTTCTTTCTATAATGGTACTTTTAATGGTGGAAAAACTATTATATTAGATGCTCAAGTTAATGGAATCGGACTTCCTATGTCTGCTTCAAAGTTTAAAGTTTTTAATAAAGATGATTATGATTTTATATATAACACTCTGATAAATAAAACTATTAAAATTTATAAAGATACTGATGCTGCATCTGTAGAGAATCTTTCTTTAAAAGTAGTAAAAATTGATTATGTTAAGTAAATATATATTAATTTAATTTATAGAGGATAATAATGAAAAAATATTTAATATTTATAATGGTTATATTTTCTTTTGTTTTTGCAGTATCATGTTCGTTTAGAAAAAAAGGTGAAGTTTATGAAATAGCTTTAATTACAGAAGGTGAAATAGATGATAAATCATATAATCAGGGAGCTTGGGAAGGTTTACTTCAATATGCTGATAATAATGATAAAACATATAAATATTATCGGGCTTCAGCTAAAACTACAGAATCTTATATTGAAGTTATAGATTTAGCTGTTTATAATGGAGCTAAATTGATAATAACACCTAATTATTTATTTGAAACAGCAGTATACAAAGCTCAAGATAAATATCCTAAAGTAACTTTTATAATTATAGATGGCATACCTCAGGACGGAACTTATTCTGATTCAAGAATAGAAAATAATACATATTCTATTTTATATGCAGAAGAGCAGGCTGGATTTTTGGCTGGATATGCTATAACTAAAGAAGGATATACCAATTTGGGAGTTATGGGCGGTATGGAAGTTCCTCCTGTTTTAAGATTTGGATATGGTTTTTTGCAGGGTGTTAATTATGCTGCTAAAGAAATGAATTTATCTCCTAGAGATGTAGAAGTTAATTATACATATGTAAATAGTTTTGAAGCTTCTTATAAAAGTAAAGTACTTGCCGATTCTTGGTATAAAAGCGGAGTTCAGGTAATATTTGCTCCTGCTGGAGGTGTAGTAAATTCTGTTATAGATTCTGCTGAAGAAAATAATGGCTGGGTTATAGGCGTTGATGTGGATCAAAGTTTTGAATCTCCTACTGTTATTACTTCTGCTATAAAAAAAATAAAAGAGTCAGTTTATAATGCTGTTGATTCTTTTTATAATGGAAGTTTTGTAGGAGGAAAAAAGATAGTTTTAGATGTTAAAGTTAATGGGGTAGGTCTTACTATTAGGACTTCTCATTTTCAGCAATTTACAGAGAATGATTATAATATTGTATATCAAAAACTTGTAGACGGAAGTATTACGGTTTTGAAAGATACCGATGTCAGATCTTTAGGGGATCTTCCTTTAGATATAGTAAAAGTTAATTATATAAAATAAATTGTAAATAAAAAATAGGAGAAAACAATATGAAAAAAATTATTATTTCGATTATCTCTATAGTCAGTATTATTATGATGATTTCATGCGGCGGAATGAAAAAATCTAGCGGATATGAATTAGCATTAATTACAGATGTTGGTACTATAGATGACAGATCTTTCAATCAGGGTTCTTGGGAAGGATTAACTAAATATGCTGAGGAGAATGGTATATCCCATAAATATTATCAGCCTGCTCAAAAAACTACAGATGCATATGTGGATGCTATAGATTTAGCTGTATCTGCAGGAGCTAAATTGATAGTAACTCCGGGATTTTTATTTGAACCTGCTGTTTATAAATCTCAGGACATTCACACTAATGTAAGTTTTGTACTTTTAGACGGAATTCCTCAAGACGGAAATTATACTAATTCTAAAATAGAAAAAAATGTTTATTCTGCACTTTATGCTGAAGAACAGGCTGGATTTTTGGCTGGTTATGCTATAGTAAAAGAAGGTTATACTAATTTAGGAGTTATGGGTGGTATAGCTGTGCCTCCAGTTATAAGATTCGGATATGGATTTATACAGGGAGCAGAATATGCTGCTGAAGAAATTGGATTAGAAGTTGGAACAATTAAAATAAATTATACTTATGTAGGCAATTTTAATGCTACTCCTGAAAATCAAACACTTGCTACTTCTTGGTATCAAAGTGGAGTACAAGTAATATTTGCTCCTGCAGGAGGTGCTGGAAACTCTGCTATGAGTGCTGCTGAACAGAATAATGGTTGGGTTATAGGAGTTGATATAGATCAAAGTTCTGAATCTCCTACTGTTATTACTTCTGCTATGAAAATGCTTGGAGAATCAGTTTATAATGCAATAGATAATTTTTATAATAATAGATTTCCAGGAGGACAGTCTGTAATACTTGATGCTAAAGTTAATGGTATAGGACTTCCTATGAAAACTTCTAAATTCAAAGTATTCACTCAAAGTGATTATGATGCCATATATAAAAAATTAGTAGATGATCAGGTAAAAGTTCTTACTGATAAAGAAGTTAATGGTATTAATCAATTACCTATGAATATAGTTAAAGTTAATTTTATACAATAATAATTATGAAATTAAAGGAAATACTAGATTAATATCTAGTATTTCTATTTTTTAGGGAAATATATAAATGGAAAATTCAGAATATGTAGTTGAAATGCTTAATATTACAAAGCGTTTTAAAGGTATAATAGCTAATGATAATATTACAATACAATTAAAACGAGGTGAGATTCATGCATTACTTGGAGAAAATGGTGCTGGTAAATCAACTCTTATGAGCGTGCTTTTTGGTCTTTATAAGCAAGAAGAAGGAATTATTAAAGTTAATGGAAAAGAGGTAAATATTGATAATCCTAATACGGCTAATGCTTTGGGTATTGGTATGGTGCATCAGCATTTCAAACTTGTTCATAATTTTACTGCATTAGAAAATATTATGCTTGGAGTTGAAACTGTAAAAAATGGTATACTTCAAGTTGATGATGCTAGAAAAAGGGTAATGGAATTAAGTAAAACTTACGGACTTGAGATTTATCCTGATTTTTTAATAAGTGATTTAACTGTAGGTATGCAGCAGAGAGTAGAAATTTTGAAAATGCTTTATAAGAATAATGATATACTTATATTTGATGAGCCTACTGCTGTTCTTACTCCTAATGAAATTGAAGAGCTTATTAAAATTATGAAATCTTTAGCAAAAGAGGGTAAGTCTATACTTTTTATCACTCATAAATTGAATGAAATAAAAGAGGCGGCCGATAGATGTTCTGTACTTCGTAAGGGTAAATATATAGGTACTATTGATGTAAAAAGTACTACCAAAGAAGAAATGTCTGAAATGATGGTCGGAAGAAAGGTGGCTTTAGTTGTAGAAAAAACGCAAGCTAAACCTAAGGATATTATACTTTCTGTGAAAAATTTGAATGTTAAATCTTTCAATAATAAAAGCGAAAAAAATATAGTTAAGAATGTTTCTTTCGATGTGCATTCAGGTGAGATAGTATGTATTGCAGGTATTGACGGAAACGGACAAAGTGAGCTTATATATGCACTTACAGGTTTGATAGAGATGTCAAGCGGAAATATTACTTTGAATGGAAAAGACATTACTAATTTATCTATAAGAAATAGAACTTTAAGCGGTATAGGTCATATTCCAGAAGACAGGCATAAGCATGGACTTGTACTTGATTATACTTTGGGTGAAAATACTGTACTTCAGAGTTATTTTACGGATAGATTTCAGAAAAACGGATTTTTAAAATTTAAAGAAATAGAAAATTATGCAAATGAATTAATAAAAAGATTTGATATAAGAAGTGCTGAAGGGGTTAAAACTATAACAAGAAGTATGTCTGGAGGAAATCAGCAGAAGGCTATTATTGCAAGGGAGATAGATAGAAATCCAGACTTACTTATAGCAGTTCAGCCTACTAGGGGGTTAGATGTCGGAGCTATAGAGTATATACATAAGGAGTTAATAGCTCAAAGAGATAGTGGAAAGGCTGTTTTACTTGTTTCTTTGGAGCTTGATGAAGTTATGAATTTAAGCGATAGAATACTTGTTATGTATGAGGGTGAGATAGTGGCTAATGTTTTGAATAAAGATTTAGCCATTAATGAATTAGGTCTTTATATGGCAGGTTCTAAAAGAAGTGCATAGAATTATTAATAATATTTTATGACATTTACTTTTATATTCTTTTTGTTATAATTTTTTTATGAGAAATATTAATAGAATGAATGACTACTTTGTGCGTTATCTATTAGGCTCTATTATAAATGAAGATGTAGTTAATTGTTTTAATGAAGTTCATAATTTCGAAATTATTAATCTATATAATCTGCATAAAAATATTAATCTTAAAGAGTCGGTTTTTGATATTAAAGGAATAACTAAAGATAATAAAAAAATTATTATAAAAATATTAAATAATTTAAATGTTGATAATATTAAAAAAAATAAAATATTATCTTTTATAAAAGCTGTATGATATTAAAGCTGAAAGAGATACGGCATATAACATTTTAAAACTTTAATGCATTGTTATAAAAGGAGTGCTTAATGGATTTCAAAAAGAGATTAGCTGGTATTTTAGAGAAGGAAGGATTTATTAATATATTTTCTTCTTTTCTTGCTATTATTATAGGATTGCTTTTAGGGCTTATAATACTTCTTATAAGTAATGTTTATGAAGCATTTCCAGCTTTTATGACAATACTTTCAGGTGGTTTTTCTGGAGGCAGCAGAGGAATTGGGCAGGTAATATATACTGCTACACCTTTGATACTTACAGGTCTTTCTGTTGGATTTGCTTTTAAGAATGGGCTTTTCAATATAGGGGCACCAGGACAATTTATAGTAGGAGCTTATGCAGCAGTACTTATTGCTATTAAATGCACATTTCTTCCACCAGTTCTTCATTGGGTTATAGCTTTATTTGCTGCATTCATAGCTGGAGGGCTTTGGGCTTTTTTACCAGGTTTTCTTAAGGCTCATTTTAATGTTAATGAAGTTATTTCAAGTATTATGATGAATTATATTGGTATGTATTTAGTTAATTATTTGGTTACTCTTACAGTTTATGATATGCTAAAAAATCAGTCACAGAATATTCCGCCTTCTTCTATGATTCCAACTATGGGACTTAATACTATATTTAAAGGATCTAGTGCTAATGGAGGTTTTTTCATTACCGTAATAGTAGTAGTAATAGTATATATAATACTTTCAAAAACTACATTTGGTTTTGAACTTAAAGCATGCGGACTTAATAAGGATGCAAGCAAATATGCAGGTATAAACGAAAAAAGAAATATTGTTCTTTCTATGGTTATAGCTGGAGCTTTGGCTGGACTTGGAGGCGGGCTTTTATATCTTTCTGGAGTAGGTAAACATATAGAGGTAGTTGATATACTTGCTGATGAAGGTTTTATGGGAATACCTATTGCATTGCTTGGACTATCTCATCCTATAGGAATATTGATTGCAGGACTTTTCATTGCTCATATTACGGTAGGAGGATTTTATATGCAGATATATGATTTCACTCCTGAGGTTATAGAGATGATTATATCGGCTATTATATATTTTAGTGCTTTTGCTTTGCTTTTTAAATCTATTGTGGGTTTTATATCTAAAAAGATTAATAAAGAAGATAATAATGCTGCAAAATAAAAGTGAGAATGAATAATAAAAGGAGATTTTTGTAATGGATACAATTTATTTTTTAGTACAGCAAACTATGTTTTTTTCTATTCCTCTTTTACTTGTGGCATTAGGAGGAATGTTTTCCGAGAGAAGCGGAGTTGTTAATATTGCACTTGAAGGCATAATGATAATAGGGGCTTTTACTGGTATATTTTTCATAAGCAAATTAGGAGCTAATTTCAATCCTATTATCACATTATTTTTAGCTATGATTATATCTGCTTTATCAGGACTTATATTTTCTTTGCTTAATGAT
>NZ_JARHYI010000083.1 GCF_029258575.1 Brachyspira sp.
CATATGATAATGGGGATTACAGATGGGTTGTTGAAGTACTAAATCATGTAATATTTGCTAACCCTAATAATATGGAAGCTAGAAAATTAAGTGCCGATGCTATGGAGCAATTAGGTTATCAAAGTGAATCTGCTGTTTGGAGAGCATATTTCCTTACTGGAAGTCTTGAACTTAGAAACACAATTGATGAAAATTCAATAGCAGCTCAAACAGTATCGCTAGATATGATTAATGCATTATCATCTGAGAATATGCTTGAATATATATCTGTAGCATTAAATCCTGACAAAGTAAAAGATAAAAATGTATCAATACTTTTAAATATTACAGATGATAACAAATATTTAGTAAAAATAGAAAACTCAGTTCTTAAATATAAAAAATATAATAATGAAAATACTGATTATCAAATAGATATGAATATAGCTGATTTGAAAAGAGCAATATTTACAAGAAAAACCGATGATTTGAATGTAGTTAATAAAGAAAAATTTGACGAGTTTTTATCTTACTTTGATGTTTTTGAATATTGGTTTAATATAGTAACACCATAATTAAATATTATTCAAAAAAAGAATGCATCAGGTATAATTAAATATCTGATGCATTTTTATTATATTTAATACATAAACATAGCATCGCCGTAAGAAAAGAATCTATAATTATTATCTACAGCTGTTTTATAGGCATTCATTATATTATCATATCCTGCAAAAGCACTTACCATAGCAAGCAATGTTGAATGTGGGGTGTGAAAATTAGTTATTAAAGCATCAACACATTTAAACTTATAAGGTGGGTAAATGAATATATTTGTAGAACCTTCCAATCTTTTAAAATCGTAATTATCATATTCACTTTCCAAAACTCTTGCAACTGTAGTACCGCATGATACTACTCTCCTACCCTCTTTCTTGGCTTTTATTATAGTATAATAACTTTCTTTCGGTATAATGAATTTCTCTTCATGCATAACATGATTTCTTAAATCATCTTCTTTAAGAGGATTGAAAGTTGAAAAACCTACATGCAAAGTAACATAGCAAATATTAATTCCCATAGATTTTATTTTTTCTAAAAGCTCTTTAGTAAAATGAAGACCTGAAGTTGGAGAAGCAATACTCCCTTCATTTTTGGCATAAACATTTTGATAAAACTCTTTATCCTTATCATTATATTCTTCTTCTCCCTTTTTCTTTCTGCTTTGAATAATATAAGGAGGAAGAGGAACTTTTCCAATACTATCTAAAATATCGCTTGTAAGAGGTTTTGAAAATTTAATTATTTTTGTTGATATATTATCCTTATCTATAAATGCCTCAATATTTCCTACATTATCAAAATGACTGTAATCTAAATATAACATATCTTTTTCTTTTATATTCTTACCCTTTATAAGACATTCCCAAATACTTTCATCATTATCAACTTTATTAAGAAGAAGAATTTCAGAATTACCGCCTGTGTTCTTTTTGGCGTATATTCTAGCAGGTATTACTTTACTGTCATTTAAAACTAAAATATCATCTTTATTCAAATAATCAATTATATCTGAAAAAAATTTATGCTCCAATTCCCCTGTATTTTTATTTAAAGTCATCAATTTACAATGATCTCTTTCATAATTAGGAGTTGTAGCTATTAAATTTTCAGGCAAATAAAAGTTGTAAGTTTCTTTATTTAAATAATCTATCATAATTTATTATCACTTTTTAGAATGTTACTATTATCTTTCTCTGTCTTAAAAATTTTGTGAGAGTCTTTTTAGTTGAAGAACTTGCTTTTACTATAGCATATTCATCATTAATTTTTGTTATGATTATACCCTTTCTTTTAGCTTCATGAATTATTTCTTCTAATTTGTTTGCATCTTTGATTATAACAAGAGTAACATTATCATATACATAAGAGATAATTCCTCTTTCATACCATCTTTTTATACTTGTTTCTATATGCTTTGGAATTTCTACATTATTGTCCAATAATATATTTTTTAATACAAGCAAAAATTTATCAAAAGAATATTCTGATTCTTCATCGCTTATAATAGTCTTTCCTTTTAATACACTTTCTTCAGTCATAGTATAAGTGTAAACTGTTTCCTGCTTATCGAGATAAAAATATAAATTGCACATATATATAAAATTATTAGAAAACAGATAATGATTTATTAAAGTTAATTCAAAATTTCCATTAATAAAAGATTTTCTAAAATTATTTTCTTTAGTATGATTATTTATATTTCTAATTGCCAAAACAGCATTTTCATAAAAAGAAGCCTCAACAATACCAAGTATAAACATAGAATAAACAATATTATTATACTTTTCTGGAGTTATAGAAATATTATATTTTTCTTTCAGTTTCATAAATAATAATGATTTTGATATACTTTCATTTCCTATTATCTCTAAAATATTTTTATAATAATCAGAATAATTTTTATAAATATTTTTTATTATGAAGTCCATTCTATCTTCTATAGAATTTGAAAAATATTTTTTTATATTATCATATTCCAATGATATAGAATTTTTATTATCTAATTTTATCAAATCTAATTTCAAGCATATATTAATTATTGTATTTGAATCTAAATTATTAGTTAAAAAGTTTATATTAATATCATCGGAAGATAATCTTTGAACATCACATTCATAAATAAAAGTGTCAATATCATTAAGTATATTAAAATGATTATAAATAAAAACAGAACTTTCAATATTATCTTTTAAACTTTTTTCTAAATTCTCCAAAACATTTTTATTATTAAGGGCAAGATATACTTTAAAATCATTTTGATGAAAATAAATAGAAAGAATATTAGCCTTGCAAAGAGTGAATAATTCATTATCATCTAATTTAGATTTATTGTATTGCAAAATATTACCATTCTCATATATATGAATAATTTTCTGCAAATATTTTTTATAAGCATTAGCAGTATAAGCAATATCTATATAATTAGGAATTTTTATATCATCTTGTAAAATTATACTTTCTATTATTGATTTAACATTCGGCAAAAAATATAGAGTATCATCATGAGAATTTAATCTTCTTCTTTTTATTTTTAAATACAAAAGCCCTGATTTTTTTATCTCATAAATATAATCGAAAAAAGCAGGAACTTGTTTTTGGGTATACTTTAGAGAATAAGCTATATCTATAGAATTTAATTCTCTGCTTTCATTTTTAAGAATATAAATAACTATATCTTTTGCTTCTTTAGATAAAGAATAAAATTTAAAAGACACCATAGATATATTAGAAGTCTTTATTTCTAAATCTTCTATATTCTTAGCCTTCCAAATTTTTAATAATTCTTTTAAAGTATCTTTAGAAATCTGCTCGTACATATTTTTATCTTTATTTAATTATAAAATATTTAAAGAAGCCCTGTTCAACATCATTAGGTCTTTTTGACTGTATCCAAGCAATCATAGGCTGACCTTTTATATGTCTGTAAGGAACAAGCCCCCACATTCTGCTGTCGCAGCTTTGATCTCTATTATCCCCCATTACAAAGAAACAATCTTCAGGCACATTGTATATATATTCATCTGGTTCATCTTTAGTATTAGGAACATATATATTCATCCAATACCATAATTTTATATCATCACTTACAACCTTATCATTTATATAAACTTCAAATGAACTTAAATCATTATAATAATCTGCCCTATCAACTAGCTTTTTAAATATAATAACATCACCTTTTTTAGGTACATATATAGGACCATATTTATCTATAATAGGCACCAACTCTCTTTCATTGCCATAAAAGAAATACCCCCATTTATCCTCTATTTCATTTCCGTCAATAACTATTTTCTTATCTCTAATCTCAACAGTTTCACCTGCTATAGCAATAACCCTTTTTACAAACTCTTTTCTAGGATCTAAATCCACAGTTTTAAGTCCAAAAAATAAAGGAGCAGGAGCTAAATGAGTTCCGCCTGTAAGTTTTTCCCCTATAAAATCTGCAAACAAAAATCTAGGATCCCAAGTAAAAGGAGTTAGAGAAAATATCATAACTGGAAGCTTAATCATCTGAACTAAAGGAGAAGGCTCATAATAAGGCATAGCAGACTCACATCCAAAAGAAGCCGAAGGCGGTGCTCTAAATACCACTAAATCACCCCTTTGAGGAGATTTTATTTTAGGAAGTCTGTATCCTAAAAGTCCATCAGTAAATGGAAGTTTAACCCCATAAACAAATCTATTGGCAAATAGTCTGTCACCAGGCATTATAATAGGTATCATTGAACCAGTTGGTATTTGATAATTCTGTATTAAAAAGGTATTTATAAGAAGAACTATAACTATTGCATATAATATTTCTTTTAAAGTATGTTTAAAATTACGGCATTCGCCTATTATTGTTTCTGTGATATTTTTTATAGGATTTTCCATTTTTAATTAACCCCTTACAATAATAAATATTGATGTAAAAGTATATAATAAAACTGCTAAAATAGCAATTATATAAAATGAATTTACCTGAAAATATAATAATATATTATTTAGTCAAATCTTGGTATATATATTCCTAGTTTATAAAAATTAATAAAATCATTAATTTCTTCTTTTTTTTCAAAATCTATATTTATATTATTTGGATTATTTGAAGGATATATTATAATACAATTAGGAATATAATTATCATTGTTAGAATACTCTTTATCATTTTTAAAATGTTCAACTACTTTTTTAATTCTGGAATAACTTGAAAGCTGTTTAATATCATCTTTTTCATAACCATCTTTATTTTGATAAATTTCCTTATATTTTGTATCTGCTATATAATTATATTCATCACCTTTAATTATAAAGTCTAATACAAATTTATTATTTAAAACACTTTTCTGATATAATATTTCTACCTTATCTTTTAATGAATCCATAAGTAAAACATAAACATATTTTTCAAATAATAATGACATATCAATATAAAAAGGTGGGGCATAATTTTCTTTACTTGAATCTTTATATATTTTTAATTTTATTATATTAATAGCTAATTTTATAAGAAGTTTATATTTTTTGTATAAAGAATTTAATTTTATATTATGAAGTTCATGAAAATGAAGCTCATCAGATACTTCAGAAAAAAAACTCATACAAGAAAAAGAATTATAAATACTTCCTATATTAGAGTAACATATTTTTAATGCTTTCTTTAATATTCTATTTTCCAAGCAATTTATATCATAATCAAAATAAGAGCAGTATACTCTATCATTTCTGGCAGTCATAATATTTTTCTTTATATGATTTGAAAAGTCTATTTTACCTTTTATTTTAGAATTAAGATTTTCTTCTTTTCTTATAAAATTTCTTTTAAGTCCGTTATGAAGTTCTAATTCAAGCATTCTTAAAAAATGTATAGCAGTTAAAGCATCTAGTCCTTTTATCAATTTATTTTCTTTATAATCTATAGCAGGCTCTTCGAAATTAATGCTGTATATTTCATCAAAACCTTTTATTATATTAGAATAAGACAAGCATTTTGAAAACATCTTCATAAAATCAATATTTTCTATTTTAGGGTTTATTATAATATTTTTTGTATATTTATCATCAAGCCAGAAAGCGCCTATATAATAAGAAAGAGTATTGCCATAAGAATTCTTTCCAAATATATATTCTCTGTATTTTGATTTATTTATGCATTCAATAAGAGAATCACAATTTATAATATTATGCTCTTTAAATAAAGCAGAATTATTTTTACAAAATTCACATTCGCATTGACTATTTAAATTATCCATAAATGCAACACCTAGGCAATTATATTTTATCAACTTTTTTGCCGCACAAAAAAGTTGCAAAAAAGCAAATACTACAACTTAATATTTTAAGAATATATTAAATGCAGAATAATAACCTAAATTCAAATTAAAAAATAATATCTTTCAAAGACAAAGTATAATAACAATACTAAAGGCATATTAATACGATCAATAGTGTATTTGACAACATAAAAATAAAACTAAAAAGATTAAACATTCTCAGTATATACTTTATAACTTGTTTATTTTGTCTTTTAATTCTTTATCATTTTTTAATATGCCGTCTTTATAATACTCTAATAATAAAGGCTTTATTTCATATTCTAATTTTCTTGTTAGCTCTTCCTCGTTTTCAGCCATAAAGTAACTATGCCCTATCATAATATCATCATGATCAAATTCTTCATTTAAATTTTGAGCATTAATTATATTAGTTTTTATATTATCAAATAACTCTAATGCCTTATCTTTACAATCATAGTTTTTATCATTATAAAAATTTTCTATTTCTTCTTTTTCTGCTTTAATAGTTATAAATGCGAATCTTCTTCTTAAAGCATAATCAATATAACCTATGCTTCTGTCAGTTGTGTTCATAGTACCTATTATATATAAATTGTTAGGTACTGAAAATGTTTCTTTTGAATAAGGCAGTTTCACTTCTATTTCATTATCAGCATTTTTTCTTTTATCTGCTTCTAATAATGTAATAAGTTCTCCGAATATTTTTGCTATATTTCCGCGATTAATTTCATCTATTATAAGCACAACAGGATTTTCATTATTTTCAATAATATCTGATAAATTATAATTTTCTTTTAAATAATCTAATAAAGGCTCTGTATACGATAAAGCAGATTTATACTTATTAAAATACAAACCATATAAAGCAGCTCTTATATATCTCCAATTATCTCCTATTTGAGAAGCAGGCTTATATCTTACATATCCATTATCATCAGTAGTTAAGTAAAAATCAAGTCCTGTTTTTGTTTTTAAAGTAAGTTTTCCTATGTTATTATTTTTTTCATCAAATCTTATATTTTCTTCAGCTAATTTATTTTGAAATTCATTCCATATATCTTCTATATTATTTTTATTATTGCCTGCTGTACTTGAATATTTACAAGCCTTTTTAAAAATTCCATCTTTAACATCATAAACTATATTGCCATCATTGGAAACAGGCTTATATCCTTCAACAAATTCCTCATAATCCATAGACTGATGAAAAGTTGTGAAAAATATCTGATTATTTTTAATAAGCTCATTATATCTTTTCATAACTTCTTTTCTGTCATCTAATATTTTCCCGTCAATCAAATTAACAGCAATTTCAGCAGTAGAATAAGTTTTTCCAGTACCAGGTGCTCCTTGAAGTATGATCTGCTTTTTTTGTTTTAGTATATTAATAATTTCCATTTTTTTTATTCCTTCTTCATACATTTCTATGCATTTGCAATAAGCATTATGACTATCACTTATAAAACCAACACCACGATTCTTATATTCTATAGGTTTATTCAATACAATCCAATTTTTTACTTTTACACTATGTATCTCATCTTCTAATCCAAATTTATAATTCTCAAGATCTTCTTCCGTTACAAAATCACCCCAAGTACAATGATCCTCAACTTTATCAGCAACTTCACAT
>NZ_JARHYI010000119.1 GCF_029258575.1 Brachyspira sp.
TTTCATTTATTTATTAAAGAATGTCAATTTCGCTTTAATACTCCAAAAGTTGAAAAACAATTAGAAATAGTATATAATTTAGCAAAGAAGGAGCTTTTTTAGTTATCTAGGACAGCCCCAAAAATTAATATAAAAAAGGAGAATAAATATGTCGAATATAGCATTTCTATTTCCAGGTCAGGGTTCTCAAAGTGCTGGTATGGGAAAATCTTTATATGATAATGTAGCTGAATCCAAAGCAATATTTGATAAAGCTGCTAGTATTTTAGATGATATTGATATTAAAGCATTATGCTTTGAAGGCAGTGAAGATGATCTTAAAAAAACAGAAAATACTCAGCCTGCATTGGTTACTGTAGGTATTGCAGTTTATGAGGCTTTAAAAGCTAAAGGGGTCAAAGGAGATTTCTTTGCTGGACATAGCTTGGGGGAAATTACTGCTCTTTCTGCTGCTGGTTATATATCTTTTGAAGATGCTGTAAAAATTGCAAGAACTAGAGGATTATTAATGGCAAAAGCTGGTGCTGATGCTCCTTATGGAATGGCTGCTGTTATGGGTTTGGATTATGATACTGTTTCTAAATGTATGCCTGAAAATAAAGAGGTTGTTGCTGCTAATTATAATTTAAAAGATCAAATAGTAATATCTGGATTACTTAGTGCAATAGAAACTGTTACTCCTAAACTTCAAGAATCAGGTGCTAAAAGAGTATTACCTCTAAAAGTATCTGGTGCTTTCCATTCACCTTTTATGAAACCTGCTGCTGATAGTTTAAAAGAATTTTTGGAAAAAATAGAATTACATGATAATGATAATAAAGTTCTATCAAATGTTACATCAGAAGTTCATGAATTTAATTCCATAAAAGAAAATTTATACAAACAAATGTTTTCCACTGTAAGATGGTATGATAGTATGCTTAATATACAAAAACAAGGTATCACAAAAGTATTTGAATGCGGACCGGGTAAAGTTCTAATAGGTATGAGTAAAAAAATCACTCCAGATATAGAAGCATTATCTGTGTTTGATATTGACTCTTTGAATACCGCTGTTAATTAATAACAGATTTAATATTTGATGATAAACTAAAAGCAGGATTTATTATTAATATTTCCTGCTTTTATTTTATATGAAATTAGCTATATTATTATTTATAATAAAAAAGGACATATAAAATTTATTATATGTCCTTTATAATTTATTTTATATCAATAAATTAGATCTTACCAACTAAATCAATTCCTGGTTTTAAAGTTTTAGCACCTGGCTTCCATTTAGCAGGACAAACTTCACCACCATGTTCAGCTACATACTGAGCAGCTTGTACTTTACGAACTAATTCATTAGCATCTCTACCAATACCCATATCATGTATTTCATAAGCTTTAATTTGACCTTCTGGGCTTACAATGAAACTTCCACGTAAAGCCTGTCCAACTTCTTCTACATATACTTCAAAGAATTTAGATAATACACCTGTTGGATCTCCAAGCATTACATATTTTAAATTTTTAATTGTTTCAGTAGCATCTGCCCAAGCTTTGTGTACGAAATGTGTGTCAGTAGATACAGAATATACTTCACAGTTAATTTTCTTTAATTCATCATAAACTGTCTGTAAATCAGCTAACTCTGTAGGACATACAAATGTAAAGTCTGCTGGGTAGAAGAAAAATACACTCCATTTTCCTAAAACATCTTTAGTTTCAACTGTTTTGAATTCGCCGTTTTGATAAGCTTCAACTTTGAAATCTATTAGTTTTTTATTGATTAAACTCATATTATAACTCCTTTTGTTTGATGTTTGTATAATCTAACAATACATTAAATAATAGTTTTTGTCAAGTAAAAAAAAATATATATTAGTAAAAATTACTAAAAAAGATAAACTTTTTTATATTTTCATATTTCAAATAAAAAAATAATATGAATATTCCATTATGAATTTAAAAATTATAAGCAAATATATAAAATAATCTATTCAGCAAGAATACATGAAACATAATGACTATTAGATATATTATTTAATTTTGGTATATAATTTTTGCATTCATCTTTTACATATATGCATCTCGTATGAAATCTGCATCCTGATGGAATATCTGAAGCACTTGGTATTTCTCCTGTAATAGGAAGCTCTTTTATTATCTTGACTCTTCCTGAAGAAGCATCAGGAACAGCAGCAATTAAAGCCTTTGTATATGGGTGTTTAGGATTATCTATTATTTCATTAGCATCGCCTATTTCCACTATACTGCCCAAATACATTACAGCAATTCTATCTGCAAAATATCTTGCGGTAGATAAATCATGTGTAATATATATATAGCTCAAATTCTTCTCTATTTGAAGTTCTTTCATCATATATAGTATCTCAGCTCTAGTAGATAAATCTATCATAGAAACAGGTTCATCTGCCACAAGTAATTTTGGATTAAGTATCAAAGCTCTAGCAGTTGCAATTCTTTGACGCTGACCGCCTGAAAGCATATGAGGATATCTTTCCATAAACTCTTCTGGAGGATCTATTTTTACATCTTTCAATGCCTTAATTACCATCTCATCATAAACTTTTTCATCACCTTCAATATTATGAATATAGAGAGGTTCTTTCAATACATCTTTTATCTTAAATCTAGGATTCATGGAGGCATATGGATCCTGAAATATCATTTGAACATTTCTTCTATATTTTGCGGTTTCTTCTTTATTAAAGTTATTAATATTTTCATTTTCAAATATAATATTACCTGAAGTAGGACTTATCAATTTCATTACTAATTTACCTATAGTTGTTTTACCGCTGCCAGACTCTCCTATTACAGCAAGTATTTCTCCCTTTCTCACTTCAATACTAATATCATCAACCGCTTTAATATCTTTAGATTTTTTTAACAAACTTTCTATTATATTGGTATGTGGTTTAAAATATTTCTTAACGTTTTCTAGTTTTAATATTATATCTTCATTCATAATTTTCTTCTTTTTTATTTTTATATATTGAAATTTTAATTATCTATTAAATGACATGCACATAAATGATTATTTCCAATATCTTTTAGAATAGGTTCTTCATTTTTACATTTATCTATTCTATCTTTGCATCTATCATAAAACATACATCCTTTTGGTGGATTAAGTAAATCAGGAGGAGTACCTTCTATAAACTCTAATTTATTTACTGCTCTATTTAATCTAGGAGTTGCGGCTAAAAGCCTCTTTGTATAAGGATGTTTAGCATTTTTATATATATCTTCATTACTTGCAATCTCAGAAATTTTTCCTCCGTACATTACACATACTCTATCTGAAATCTCAGCTTCCAATGCTAAATCATGAGTAATAAATATAAATGATAAATCAAAATCTTTCCTCAATTTTTTTAATAAATTTATAATCTGTGCTTGTACTATAACATCCAAAGCAGTAGTAGGTTCATCAAGTATAATAAGTTTAGGCTTCAAAAATAAAGCTGCTGCTATAACTACCCTTTGCTTCATACCACCAGAAAGCTCATGAGGATACCTTTTAGATACACTGCCATGAAGTCCTACATATCCTAAATATTCTTCTATAAGTTTATCTGCATCGGCTCTACTAATATTCGTATGTCTATTAACAGTTTCAAGCATTTGGCTTCCTATAGTGTATACAGGAGTAAGAGAATTCATAGCTCCTTGAAAAACCATAGATATTTTTGACCATCTTATATTTTTTCTAACATATTCTTCTTTAAGAGGTATAATATCTTCATTATCAAGTATAATTTTACCGCCTTCATATTTTCCCGGAATAGAAGGCATTCTCAAAAGAGATGTACCAAGACTAGTTTTTCCGCATCCAGATTCCCCTACTATACCCAAAGTTTCTCCTCTTTTTATGCAAAAGCTAATATCATTAATAGCCTTCACCAAGCCTTTAGAAGTATGATAGTACATCT
>NZ_JARHYI010000125.1 GCF_029258575.1 Brachyspira sp.
TAAAAATTTTAATTCTGCTTTAAGTACATATCAAGAAGCATATAAGATAGATCCCAAATACAGAGGATTAAAAGACTCTATAATAAGAAATAAAAGTATATTGGCTAGAATATCTGGAGATACCAATATAGATAATAATTATAATGAATATATAGAAAATAAAATTACAAATACAAATCAAAATGATACTGTAATAACATATGATGAAGATGTAGAAGCTAAACCTATAGAAATAGATATCATGGAAACAAATACAATGCTCACTAATAATATAATAAATACACCAAACGATATCACAAACAATGCAAATTATACTGAAACAAATACAGTAAATACAAATAACATCTCTTCACAAACAAATGTTCAAAATGATACTTCAAATTAATGATATTGATTATATAAAAAATTATTGTATCATTATGTATGAGGTTATTATAAATGCATACTATAAAAAATACATTAGAAGAATATTCAAATAGAAAATCGTATCAGAATATAAATTTAGCTAATTATATAAAGATATCGCAAAAATGGAATGATATTATGGGTGAAGTATTATCTAAAATATGTTATCCTTCATTCTATAGAAATGGAATTCTTACTTTAAATGTAATAGATAGTGTATGGGCTAATGAAATATTTATGAATAGAAATAATATATTCAAAAATATAAAAAAAGAAACAAATATAGAAGTAGTTGAATTAAAAACTAGAATAGGAGAAGTTAATAATAATAAAACAGCAGAAAATATAAATATTAAAGATATAGAACAATTAGACAAAGAAATAACAAAAGAACATAAAGAATGGATAGATAATATTATAAAAGAAACTGATATAAAAGATGAAAGAATGAAACAGATATTTATTAATATATTAAAGTATGAGGATAGTGTTAATGATAGATGATGAGATTATAAAACAATTGATAACAGATTATAAAGCAACTAGAAGTACTGTAGCTTTAAAAGAAATCAATGAACATTTATCCAATTATATTTATAATTATCCTAGAAAAGTTTTCGGAATTTTTCATGATGATGCTTTGGAATTCTATTCATACTATATAGAAAGAATAGATAATATATTATTAAAATATAATAAAACAGATACTAAATTCATCACTTGGTTCACATACACATTAAGAAGCCATTATTTAAATTTTATAGATCATAAAAAAAGAAAGAATAAATATAACAAACAAGAAATATCAATAGATGCCCCTTTATGCTCTAAATATGCCCTCACTTTGCATGATGTTCTTTATGACACTAAACATTATGTAATGAATGAATATACTGATAATTATAATGAAAGCAATATTGAAAACATTTCTCTAAATATGTTTAATTATATAAATGAAAAATTTAATGACAGAGATTCAATAGCATTTTTTATACATAATTTGGAATTATTTATAAATCTTATAATAAAGCCTTTAATGAAATATTTTAATATAAATTATGAAGAAGCATATTTAATAATAGAAAAAGCAAGAGCAACATATATAAATAAATATAATGAGATAATAAAACAGCAGGATAAAATAGCAAAGGTTAATGCAAAAATAGAAGAAAATCATAAGAAGGGACTTTTTACAGTACATTTAGCTAGCAAAAAACAAAATTATATAAAAAAACTGCATTCTATAAAAATAAATGTACCATATGATTTTATAGCAACCCTTTTGAATATTACAAATAATGCTGTTACAAAGATTATAAATAAAATAAAAGCTAATTTAAAAGAAAATTTTAATAATTTATCGGATTTATAATATGAGCAAATATAATTATACAGAAGAAGAAATCATAAACTATGTAAATGGTATTAGGGTATCCGATGATTTTTTGAAAGAACTTGAAATTAATACCGATTTGCAGATAAAGGTAAGTTCTTTAAAAAATGATTTATTTCTTATGGAGAATTTAGAAGATTCTAATATGTTCGAAGAATCAAAAAGAAAATCTGTTTTAAATATCAAAGATGGAATAGTTGATTATATGCTTTATTTTAGTAAATTAACTCCGCTTACTTCCAGAGGAGAAGATGATAAAAAAATTAAAGATATTTATGTTTATAAAAATATAGAAATATTCAAAAACAATGATGAATATTCTATTAATATAAATGATATAAAAAATTGGTGTATTGTAGAATGCAATGGAGAAAAAACAGTAAATATATTTGGGCAAAGAGATAATTATTCTTTTGTTATTAATAGAAAAGGAAAATATAATATAAAAGTAGATGATTATGAAACTTCAATAAATATAGAATAATCGAATGAATAATAAATTCAAAAAATTAATAGAGGAGTTATTTTTTAATAATGCAGAAAATATGCAAATGGCCTAAAAGCCAAATAGAGATAAAATATCATAATGAAGAATGGTGCCAAATTTGTCATAATGAAAGGAAGTTATTTGAAATGCTCATACTTGAAAATATGCAGGCTGGTTTAAGTTGGAAATGTGTATTAGATAAAAGAGAAAATATGAGAGAGGCATTCGATAATTTTGATTATAAAAAAATATCAAAGTATGATGATAGAAAAATAGATGAGCTTTTAAACAATAAAGGAATAATAAGAAATAAAAGAAAGATAAATGCCCTTATAATAAATGCCAATAAATTTATTGAAGTACAAAAACAATTCGGAAGTTTTGATAAATATATTTGGTCTTTTACAAATGGAAAACAAATAGATAATCAATTGAATGATGACTCCCCTCTTCCAGCAAAAAATGAATTATCAGATACTATCAGTGGAGATTTAATAAAAAGAGGTTTTAAATTCACAGGAAGTATAATAATATATAGTTATATGCAAGCTATAGGTATTGTAAATGATCATTCTATTAATTGCTTTTATTATAAAAATAATAATAAATAACATTAAAATAAGTAAAAATTCATTAAAAATATTGACTAATAGTAAAAATAAGCTAAAATTAAAGTATTATTTGGGTAACAATTATGCAAAAATACAATACTTTAAATTTCAAAAAATCATCTATAATTTTTCTTAAAGATCAAAACCCCAAAAATCATTTTTATATAATTAAAAAAGGTCAAGCCGTATCATATGGAACTTTTAATCATAAAATAGAATTTAAACAAGGAGATATATTAGGTTTAATAAATACAGTACTTAATGAGCCTTATTTCTATAATATAGAAGCATTGGAAGATATGGAAGTTATAGAATTAACTTTAAATGAAATGATCAATACAAAAAATAGAGATCTAATGATGAAAATACATAATTATTTAAATTCTTTATTAGAAACTTGGCTTGGAAGATATTATTTGCTTATATCAGAAAATAAAGAAATCACTAAAGGAAAAACTAAAGAAGAAATTATTAATATGGCTCAAGTATATGCTACAAATGGATTTAAACATGCTTCATATA
>NZ_JARHYI010000152.1 GCF_029258575.1 Brachyspira sp.
TTAATAAAATATAATAATTTTTGGAATCATAAAAGAATACATTCCGCTTTAAATTATGATACTCCTATGTTATACTTCAAAAAAATAAGGAATACTTAAAGGAAATATCTCTGGCTCCCGTGCATAAAAAAAATTACCTTGACAAATAATATATATATATTAATATTATACAACTATATATAAAAAGGTTTATAAAAGTGGTAGAAGCAAAAATACTTAATTTGGCAATTACAGATAAAGGCTTTGTGGTTATTTTAAAGCCTGAAAAATCAGATAAAGTTGTTCCTATATCAATAGCATATTTAGAAGCCCAATCTATAATGTCAAGTCTTATAGGGTACAAAATTGAAAGACCTCTTACTCATGATATAGTATACAGTATATTTAATAATTGCAATATAAGACTTATAAATGTAATTATTGATAATGTACATATTGATACTTTCTTTGCAAAATTAGTTATAGAACATAATGATAAGAATATATTCATTGATTCAAGACCTTCCGATGCTATAGCCCTTTCTTTAAAATTCAAAACACCAATATTTATAGAAGAACATATAATAGAAAAATCAGGTATAATATTAGAAGAAAATGATAGCTTAATGAAAGTTAAAGATGGAATACCTTTTACATATCAAAGATTTGACAGAGAAGATCTTAAAGAAAATAATGCTGAAAATATTTTTATAAAGAAAGAAGAAATTAATGATATTGATAATTATGAAACAGATAAATCAGATATCAAAGAAAATAATAATAAAAAAAATAGAGAAGAATTACAGAAGTTATTAGAACAAGCTGTAAAAGAAGAAAGATATGAAGATGCAGCTAGATATAGAGATGAGCTTGATAATTTATCAGAATAAATTTTAAAATCATAGAGGCTGTATGAAATACTGCATTAAAGCAATTTTATTTTTATTAATTATCACTAATTCTATAATATATTCAAACCCATCTGACAAAATAAAATTCGAAGCTGGAGAGCTTACAGAATTAGAATATGACTTCTTTACAAAAATAGATAATGGAGAAACTAATGATTTAGAACTTCATTATGATGGTTTCATAATAGCATCTGGAATTACAGATAAAGATGAATTTGAATTTTATAGACAAAAATTAAATGATATAAGGAATCTTGCAAAAAAAGAATTATCTTTATATGTGAAAGAAGGTTCATATGAATTTGGTAAAAAATTACTTAATTGGCTATATTCAAGCGGTACATTGAAAAAATATTTTGAAACTTCAACATTATTTCAGGATTTAATATACAAAGGAGAATATAATTGCTTAAGTTCAAGTATATTATATTCTTTGTTATATACAGAATTTGGATTTAAAGTTAGAGGTGTATTAACTTCAAGTCATTCTTTTTGTACTGTATACACTGATAATAAGGCTGTTGATGTAGAAACTACACTATCAAAGGGATTTGATCCAGGACAAAAAGAAATAAGAAATACTGGAACTTCAACTATAGTTACATTTGTACCTAAAGGAAATTATAGAGATAGAAATAATGTTGATATACTCACATTAATAGCAACTTTATATCCGAACTCTATATCATTAAAAAAAATAGAAAAAGATTTAGAAAAACAGTTAATAATGGCTAAAAAAGCATACTATTTATCTCCAAATACTAAAATGTACAATGATAATTTAGTTAATGCCTATAATAGGCTTGCTTTAGATTATTTAAATAAAAATAATTTTGAAGATTCATATAAAGTATTAGAAGAAGCTTTTATATTTGATTCTAAAAATCCTATTACAAAAAATAATAGAGTACATTATTATAATACTATAGGCACTTCATATTTGAGTAAAAGAGATTTTCCTAATGCTATAGAAATATATAAAACAGGAATATCAGATATTGGAGAAGGTGCTGATGTTTTGAAGAGAAATCTTAAAGTATCATATTATAATTATGCAGTTACTGAATATAATCAAAGAAGATATAATAATGCAAGTACTATATCGGAGGAAGCTTTAAAATTATTTCCAAATGACAGAGATTTTATTAGATTATTGTCATCTATACCAAAATAATATAAAAATAATTCCGAATAATATTATATGAAATTTTATTTTACAATTATAATATTTATATTTACAGCTATACAATATAGTTTTGCTCAGGATAATTATAACCTTAATATAAAATTCAGAGTAATTGAAAAATTTGATAAAATTCTATCATCTGATAATAAAGAATATGTATTTTATATAGATGCTAATTATATTTTCACAGATGAAGGTAAAGAAATATACAGTAATAATATAAATAATATAAAAAATACTTTAAATAATTTAGAAAAACAAGAAAAAGAAGCTAAAACATCAGAAGAGAAATCGCATATAAAACAAAATATAAGAATATATCAGGCATTACTTAAATATAATACTCCACCTAAAAAATTTATATCTCTTTTAATAAACAGACAAATACATGAATATATATCAAGATATAATTCTAAATATATAGACAATATGCTGCAAAATGATCTTCAGAAGTTTTATGATGATATAAAAAAAAATATAATATACAATGAAAAATATACTGGAAAATTTACTTCATTAAGATTTCTAACAAAAGAAAAATTTAGATATTATACTGGAAGAACATAAATCATAAATTAAATTTAGATTTTACCTTTTCAATATCATATCTGGATGTGCCGCCTTTTACTTGAACAATTTCTTCAGATACAGTAGAAGCAAATTTTAACACTTCATTAATATCAATACCATTAATTATTGCATAACTCAAAGCAGCACAAAATGAATCTCCCGCTCCAACAGTATCAATAACATTAACTTCATTAGAAGGATTAAAAATATATTCTCCATTATAAAATACTGAAGCTCCCAATGCCCCAAGAGTAAGAAATACATAATCAATATTAAAATCTCTAGAAATTGCTTTTAATAAAATTTCATTATTATTTTCCAAAGAACTATAAAAAAAGTCTTTTATCACCGCAAGTTCATCATCATTGATTTTTAATATATTTATGAATTCTAAAGATTCCTTTATTTTTTCTTTAGTATAATAATTTTTTCTAAATGTTACATCACATACTCTGTACTTTGCATTAATATTTTTGAATATAGTTTTTAATGCAGTATACGATTTTTCATTTCTTTGAGATAAGATATTAAAATAAAAAACATCATAGGTTTCTTTTAATACATTTTCTAAATTAGCATTATATTCAATATTATCCCAAGCAGCATTTTCATGTATTATATAATCAGGTATTTTATTTTCATTAAGAAATACAGTTGCTTTTCCAGTTTCATAATTATTTAATATTTGTATCAAAGATTTATCTATATTTTCATTATCAATAAAAGATAAAGCATTTTTAGAATATTCATCATTACCTAATGCTGTTATGAATTTTAATTTATCATATTTATTTAAAAGTCTTGATAATTGAAGAGAATAATTAAAAGGAGCTCCTCCTATAACTGATTCTCCATCATAAATATCATATAAAATTTCTCCAAAAGCAAGTATATTAAACATATTTAATTATCATTCCTTTATAGGGGGCTTCAATAAAAGCCTTATTATAGAATTATTAGTGATATATGTACCTTCATGAGGTGAAAAATCTGTTATATACCCCTCACCTTGTATAGATATTTTGGCATTATTATTTGATACTATATATGATATATTATTTAAAGCATCTCTTAAAGAAAGACCTTTAATATTAGGCATAATATTATTTGTAATATTTATAGAAGGCGGTATTAATGATAAGAAATCATTAGTATTTATAGAATATATCTCACCATCTATTAAACCTAAATAAGGTATAATCTGATTGGCAATTTTAGCAAAAAGAGGTGCTGATACCCTACCCGCAGCCTGACTTCCAGCTCCTAAAGGGTCATCAAGAAGTACAAGTATAGATATTTTAGGGTCTTCAAGAGGAAAACCTCCAACAAATATAGATTGATAATATTTTTGTGGCTTATCATCTGAATTATTTCTATAAACTTCTGTTATAGCAGTACCTGTTTTGCCTACAACATCTATATTAAGCAAATTAGCTCTATGACCTGTAGAACCAGATTCAACTCCTTTTCTAAGCAATACCCTAGCTATTTGCGAATACTGTTCATCTATGATTCTAGTTCTCTTTAAATTGTTTGTAGCACTAATCTTTTCTATACCATCATAAAAAGAATTAACTACATGCATAGGTACTTTCCAACCTCCATTTAAAAGAGGTAAATATGAAGCTGCTATTTGCATAGGAGTAACACTCAAATCATATCCTATAGCTAAATAACCGCGTGAAAATCTATGCCATTTATTTAAAGGATGATATATTCCGCTCCATTCATTTTTATATGGTCCTACTCCTGTAGGCGATCCGAAACCGAATCTTTTTAAATAATCATAAAAGAATTGCTTATCTATTCTTTCAGCTATAGTTACAACTGCAAAATTACAGCTATATTTCAATATATCATTAAATGCAACATCACCATGAGGATAATCGCAATGTATTCTAGTTTGCCTGCTATAATCATAATATCCATTACAATGAAAAATCTCATCGCTATTAACAACACCCTGCTCTATTGCAGCAAGCTCGGCAAATATTTTCATAGTACTTCCCGGATATATAGTACTCATTATACTTCTATCCATTCTTTCATTATTAACATAAATAAAAGGATTATTAGGATCAAATGAAGGATACGAATAATTAGCTATTATTCCCCCAGTATTAACATCGGATACTATAACAGTTACAGATTGAGGTAATTTCTCTGCTACTGTTTTTAATACTTCATTCCTTACTATAGTTTGCACATCTCTATCTAAAGTTAATACTATATCTTTTGGATTATCATTTTCTGATGAAAGAATAGCTTCATATGTAGCTTCAAGCCCTGCATAGCCTTCTGTTTCTGTTCTATTCATATAACCTATAACATGAGCAAATACATCTTCATACGGATAAAATCTCTTATAACTCTCTATACCATAAATACTTTTTACATTATATTTATCTTTTATTTCTTTTATATTTTTATACGAATCAAAATTTATATTCTGTGCTAATCTTATGGTTCTTCTTTTGGTGCTTAACAATTCTCTAAATTTTTCTTTGGTAATGCCAATTATATTAAAAATTCGCGAATAAGCTTCATTAATATCAACTTCTTCATTACCATCTAATGAAACAGATTCTGTATCCAAATATATAGTATAAGCTGGGATATTTATTGTAAGAGGACGCATTTTAGCATCATATATAGTACCTCTTGGTCTGTCTAATCCGCTTAAAGATGATACAGATTTTCTTTCTTTTATAGTTAGATTAAATAATTGAATTAATATAGCAATAGTTCCTATAGCAAAACAAATAAGGAATAAATATAATCTCTTTACTCGGCTGTCATTCATAATTAGGAAAATGAGGCGGCGAACGGATTTGAACCGATGATAAGAGTTTTGCAGACTCCTGCCTTACCACTTGGCGACGCCGCCATGTTTTTAGATGTGATTAATAATATACTAAAAATAATAAAAAGTCAAGCTAATATAAAAAATATTTATACTATCAAAATAAAGCATTTTTATAACTTTACAAATAAAATATTTTTAATATAATACAATTTTCTATTAATAGTTCAAAATATGATTTGGCTAATAAAACTAAAATATATATCATAGAAGATGTATGAAATTATAAATTAATTTTCAAAAAACATATAAGAAATAATTAAACAGATAAAACTTTACATAATTTTTTTATTAAAGTTTTATTTAAATATATTGAGATTTTTACATTATACAATATAATATATATAAAATTATTAGGAGTATATATGAGTATAGGCTCTAGCAGAAGTAAATTAGAAGACGGTATAAAATTCTTCAGAAATGAAAATTATAAAGAAGCTATAGACTCTTTAGAAAAAATTTTCTCAGAAAAAAATGATGTTGAGTCTGGATATCATTTAGCATTAGCCTATGCCCAAATTCAAGACTATGATAATACTCTTCAAGTATTCGATAAAATAATGAGAAGACTTGATAATCCTTTAAGGCTTATGCAGGCTCATATCATAGTTGGTTATATATATGCCGTTAAAGAAATGTATGATTTAGCAGAATTTGAACTTATAGATTCTTTATCTTCTGGTGTTGAAAATACTCAAATACATGCCGCTTTAGGATATGTTTATTATAAAAAAGTAAATATAAGAAAGGCTATAGAACATCTAAAAAAAGCTGTAAGTCTTGATCCAAATAGTGCAAATGCTAGAAATTCTTTGGGTTTTATACTCGCAGATACTGAAACAAATATAGAAGAAGGTATAGAAGAAATTAGAAAAGCATTATCTATAGATCCTAATAATCCTGCATATTTAGATTCATTAGGCTGGGCTTTTCTCAAAAAAAATGATTTTGAAAGAGCTAAAGAATTTCTTACAAAAGCCTTTGAACTTGCTCCTACCAATAGAGACATTAAAGAACATTTATTAAAATTAGATCAATCTTCATATAAAAAATAATTATAAGAATAGCGGTTGGAGGTTTTATGAAATATATTCTTAGTATTATATTTTTAATTTCATTGTCTTTATATTCACAAAATAATATTCAATATACTGGAAATACTTCTGTTACAAGAGATGGAAAAAAAATAAATATAAAAACATTTAATGAAGTATTATCAAATGATATTATAGAAACAGAAAAAAATGCCTTTGCTGAAATAAAAATTTCAAATAAATATTATTATATTGCTCCAAACACAAAAGTAAAAATAAGTAATCAAAATGCTGTATTAATAAATGGAGCTATGTATACAAGAAATAATTCATTTAATTCTTTAGAAGATTTTAAAAAATATGATAATGATATAAAAATATATGCAGATCCTTTTCCATTCTATGCTGGCAAAGTATCTACTATATTCATAGCTTCAAAAGATGAAGTAAAAATAGAAAATTCAAAACTTTTAGGAAGTGCCAGACCTATAGTAAAATTTTTTGAAGTTAAAAATGCAGATAGAAATATGAAAGTTTATAAAAGTATCTTTGGTATATATGTAGGCTCTCAGGATAAAAAATATCAATTTGTATCAGATATTACATTGAAAGATAAAACTCTTTTAAATGTAGCAATAGATATAAAATTAGATTTTACTCCGCCTCCTCCAAAACCTAAACAGATACAGGGAGTTACTTCTACTATGAGAAATATTATTAGTAATCCTAAAAAATCAAAAGAAGAGAGAGAATTATTAAATGAGAAAATATATATAAGCTACACTCCTACCAATTATGCTGATAAAGTATATATAATGCCTTCTCAGGGAAGATATTCTTCAGGTTTTGGTGCTTTCAGAGGATATACTAAAGACTATGCTAGATATCATCAAGGTTTTGATATTGCAAATACAAATGGTACACCTATAATGGCAGCAAATAATGGAGTTGTCAGAGTATCAAGAGAATTATTTGTAAGAGGTAACTGCGTAGTTATAGATCATGGCGAAGGGGTATACAGTTCATATTTCCATATGTCTAAGTTAATAGTAGAAGAAGGACAATATGTTAAGAAAGGCAAAGTTATAGGTTTGATAGGTTCTACTGGAATATCCACTGGTCCTCATTGTCATTGGGAAATGAGAGCTGGAAACATGACTTTTGATCCTTTAAGTATTTTAGAAAAACCTGTTTCTTTTAACACTAAAGTTTTAACACAAATAAAATAATTAATACCATTAATATAAAAGGCTATATACTAGATAATGAAGATAAAAGAAAAATCCATAATAGAATTTGAGAATATACATAAGATAGAACCTTTTTTCATTAGATATTTAACTATAATCACTGCTTTAGTATTGATGATACTATTTATATTTTTTTTCGGTACTAAAAGGCTAAATGAAGAATATAACACAGTTAATGTTTGGAATAAAAAAAGTTTATCTATAGAGTTGCCTTCTCATGATGATAAATTTAATATAGAAGGAGTATTCAAACATAATTTCTTTACTCAGCCAGAGGGAATAATACATTATTTTGATTTTAAG
>NZ_JARHYI010000006.1 GCF_029258575.1 Brachyspira sp.
TTTTTTTTCTGTTGTGTATTATACTGTTTCATAGATATTCCTTTTTGTTTTTTTTAGCAATTTAAATTATAAGGAATATCTCATTTTTTTTAAACTAAAAGTGTGCAATATCTATGGAACTTAAACAGAAAATAATTTGTATTTACTTGAATATTATACCAATTTTGCCATTGTGTTATTTTCATAATAGATTTTTTATATTCATTTATAAGATCTTTTTGGGTATTTATTGAATTAGGCTTATATATTTCTGGAGGAGCAGATAATGGAATTGTAATATATTTATGCGAACAGCAGCCTATTATCAATAAAGCATATAACAATAAAATTAAATATTTCATATCTAATATCCTTTATTTGAATTTTAAAGTTTTATAATAATCATTAATAATGGCATTTAAAGCATTTATATTATTATCACTTAATTTTTTATATTGTATATTTTTTATAGCTTCATCACTATTTGTAAAAGTCTCCAATATACTTAACTGTTTTTGTTTAAAATTAATATCTTTATTTAGAAGTAAATTAGTTTCTTTTAGACTTATTATTTCATTATTTAATTTATTTATCTCATTATATTTATTATTTAATTTAATATTTAAAATGCCAATATATATCACTATAGCTGATACTATTATAAAGAGCAAAAAATATTTTGATTTTATAAAATTAAGAATTATATTAGTTATTATCATTTTAATTTTCTCTTTTATCTACTATATTATTTTTATTTGTTAATATTTTCAAAAATCCTCTTAAATCACTGCCGAAACTTACAGCATTAAGCCCAAGTAAAATTATTACAACAGCAATAGCCTCTTCTTTTGAAACTATTCTCCCTCTCCAAACAAGGTTAACAGATACCCATACAACTCCTAGAATAAAAGTAACTATGCTTGTATATATACTTAATTTTTTATTAGCATTATGTTTATCTATAAAGTTCATTTTATTTTGCTCCGTTATATTTTAAGCTATCATGAAATATACCAAGTAAAAACTTCTGTAAATATTTAAGATTTTCCAAAACTATTTCACTGTCTTTTATTGCTGTTTCTGTAAAATTATTATGTATAAAAACATCATAGCTTTTTAATCTATTTTCAGATTTAATATTTTTTAAGTTCTTTAAAAAATCTTTTCTTTTTATAGATTGTATTTTATGATTATTATAAATAGATTTATAAATATCTTTAATATTATCAAGTATAATCATATAATAGAAATTGCATATATTTTCTAACCGTAGTTTTTTTATACTTTCTACATTGCTATTAAATAATGACACATTGTATATATCTATAATCTCTATTCTTTTTTGTTTTATATAATTTTCAAACTCTACTTTATCTTTTCCTAAAATATGATTTCTTGCAATATAGCTTATTATTTTGCTTTGTACTTCTAATGTACTTTGACTTATTATGTTGCTATATTCTTTATAAACTGTAAGGGAAGTAATTTTATCATCATATTTAAATTCATCATTGCTATAATGATTTAATATTTCATTATTATTTTTATTTTCTAATGTTTTTAATTCTTTAGGAGAATCAAAAGCATTATGAACTATATTATTTTGTTTTTGAATATAATTTTCTTGTTTTGGATATTCATCTTTACTGTTGCTTCCAAACTCTATAGTACCATCTTTTACATTGGCTTTCATATTAGCATTTCTTCCGCTTTTTATTATATTAAAAACAAAATATGCTATTACTATAGAAGAAATACAAATAAATATAATAGCAAAGTCGCTCATTATCTCTATGTTCACCTAGCCATATGTATACATATTTAGCTCTATAAAATAATATACTTTTGCAGGCTTCGGATCACCCTCCTTTATTACTCTAATATTTTTATTATTCTTTCAAATCTTTTCTGCCTGTCTTCAAGTCCATTATAACCGCCGTTTATTAATCTAGTTACAGCTTTTACATCTCCATTTTTAGCAAATAATCCGCATCCTTTCTCTCTCCAAAAAAGTAAAGCTATTTCTATTGCAGTATTAGGTTCTTTGGCTAAATCTGGATTATTAACTAAATCAATATTTAATTTTTTTCCGTAATTAATGTAATTGTTTTTTCCTGTTAGCTGAATTATACCTCTGCCTCTGTATTTGTAGCCTTCATCTTTTTCATTGCCTAAATCTTTTCTGCCACCGTAAACGAAATTGGCTATAGCTTCAGCACCTTCAGAACATAACTTTTTAGCATTCTCCAAAGTACCAACTCTTTTTCTAAACACTTCAAAAAGCCTTTGAGGAGTGTATCTGAAACTCTCTTCAAGCCTTTTATAATTAACACTTTCATGACTAGTCTGTGCCAAAAACATAGCTTTCTCATTAGTAGATGTAATAGAATATTTATTAAAAGCATTATTTAAAGGTTCTAAATATTTTTCATCAATTCCAATTTCTATTAATTTATTTTTAGTAATCATAAAAAAATCTCCTTAACTTTTTTTGGGATATTGATCTTTAATATCCTGTCTTTGAGTTTTTAAATTTTCAAGCTTGTTTTTCTGCTCATCAGTTAAAAGATTTTGAATAGCTAAACTACTTAAAACACTTTCTAGTAATTCAGCCCTTGCTCCATCAAGATTACTTTGATACTCGCCCTGTCTAATTTGAAGAATATAATTATTATACTCTTCAGCAGTTATTACGTTCTCTTTAAATAATTCTTCATAAGTTTTTTGAGTTATATATTTTCTGCCATTATCGTTCGTAACTATTTTTTGTCTATTGTCTAAAGTTTCAAGACCTTTTTCTATAAGAATAATAAAATCTTCTTCTATATTTTTATTTAATGTATAAACTTGATTATTTTTTATGATTTGATTTTTTTCTAATGCAATAATTTTTTCTTTAACTTGCTGTTCTAAAGATTTAACAGAACCGTCTTTATTATAAGCTCTTATATCTGTTTGACTAAAATCTGTAATATTAGTATTTTCAAATATAGCTTCATTTTCTTTTAATACTACATCATCAACGCTTAAAGCACTATAAAGATTAACTATTTTATTTGTATTTTTATCGTAAACTATTAATTCCATATATTAACTCCATTTATACTTACTAATTCATATAGTTCTATTTTTATATTGGTAGGTCTTGATTCGTTGTCACTAGCACTAGCCATTCTACTATTATCAAACCCTATAAAAGATAATGGAGGTAAAGAACCATCATTACTTTTAGCAGATATAGAATTCCCTTCTCTATATGTTGTATAGAATACGCCTGTATTACCATAATCACCAAACGTAGTTTGAACACCATAGAAAGTTCCTACAAGTCTTTTATCCGCATAATTTTGTATTAATCCATTTCTAGCTTCATCAGCAAAACCGCCTTCAAATCTTAAAAAAGCACCTGTAGTAGCAAATCTTTTTTTCCAAACGGTAGTTATTCCAAACACCTTTTGATAATAATTAGTAGGTCTTTTTTTATCATCAAAAGTGCCATCATCTTCTGGAAATACAAAATAAAATAAAGGTATATTATATCTTAATGCTAATACTTCTCCCATTTGCTGAACATTATTAACTTCACTATAAATAGGATCAAGTTTAGAGTTCTTATCAGGAATAAGATTAAGTGTAAATATTTCTCCTGCTTCTACTGGGCTGTCATCTTGGTGTGCTACTAAAAACCGATATATAGTAGTTTCAATTCCTACTATTTTATTTACGCCAAATTTAACTGCTTTCCCACTACTTGAAATTATTCCGTCTGTAGCTTTAAGATTTTTTAAATCTTCAACTAAGTTAAAATAATTTTCCATTATTGTATTATAAAAATATAATCCATCTATTCCAGAACCTAATGCTGTAAAATTGCCTGTTAATTTTACAGTATCATTATTATTTATTAATGTTAAATTATATAAAGATGAAGCTTTATAATCTAAACAAAAAATATTAGTATCGTTATTTCTTAGTACTCTGTTTTTTATATTTAATGTTATATTATAGCTTCCACTAGGTATTGGTACATTATCTATTCTTCCTATATTCAGTATTACACCTAAACCTTCTACAAACTTGAAATTAAATTCTAATTCTTCATTTATACCTTCAACTGTTATCTCTCCTTCTTCACAAGTATAAAAAATATGATTATCAGATTTGGAAAACTCAAAAAATTGTGAAAGTATAGAAAATATATAGAATATCGAAGAATTATTATCTATACTTTCTATAACAATAGCTATAAAATCATTAGTAATATTAGAATAATTCTTTAAATCAACATTTAATTTATAACTTCCATCATCATCTTTTGTAATTGTTGCAGGTATACCGCCGCTTAATAATAAATTCATAGTATCATCAATAGAGTTTTTGAACTTTGGAAAATCATATCCTGAAATATATTCTAAATTAGCCTTTGAATTATCGAAACTTACATCTATTGCCTCAGCTGCTACGCCTCTATCCGAACTTATTAAAGTGAGTTTTGCTCTGTCTGTATTCCAATCCGAAGCAATGAAATTTTCATTTACTTTATATATTTTAGAATCTCTTACTATTAAATCATTTACAAAATAAACATCGCTTACTATATACTCTTTATTAGTTCCGCCATTAACACTTATTGTATTTCCATTTAAAATTATATTATTACCTGCTATTAAACTATCCTGCTTATTAATTTTTAATTTCTCTATTGCTTTTTGAACAGTGTTTGTATTTTTTCCGAAAGAGGAATTACTGTCATCATAAAAAGTATTTTCTGCCTTATTTAAATAATCAATGTTCCTTTGAATTCTGCTCCAAACAGGATTTTCTATATTTTCAAGAACTATGTAAGAAATATTATCCTTTATAATTATTTGATTTTTATATATTTTACTTATTCCGTCAAACCAGAAAATAATATCCTGTAAAGGCTTTAATAGTCCATTTAAATTAGTTAATGCTCCGTCTTTACTTTCGTATAAAAAATCTTTTTGAGCTATTAAAAAATTATTATTATATTCTATCAATTCATTGGTTTTGTATTCTGTATTTAATTCTAATTTTCTAAAAGGTGTTATTAAATTACAATTAGTTCTTAAATAATAATCTGTTCTATCACTTGTAAACTCTTTAAAAACTCTGTAAAGATAGCCTTTATATTTTATAATATCATTTACTTTATAATCTATATTCTCATAATAATTTTTTACAGGATAATTGGTATCAATACTATTTAATTTATTAGCAATCTCATCAAACATAAATGCTGAAAAAGTACTGCTGTAAGTTGTGATTTTATATTTGAAATTTTTATTTAAATCAGCAGTCGGAAAGAAAATAATGCTTTTGAAATTAATATCATCTTTTATTAAATATATTTCATTTTCTTTTATATCAGTCTTTTGTAAATCTTCAAGCTCTTGCAAAAGTACAGGATAAACTTTAATATCATCAATTAAAAACTCCATATTTTCCAAAAGACCGTCAACAGCATATCCGATGTCAGCACAGAAAAGCCTCTGCCCCTGAAAAACTTTCACTTGAACATTATTAGTATTGAGTTCTATTTCTCCGCTTCTTTCCAATAATTCAAAAGTATTTTCGCTTATTTTGTATTGAAAAGGTGCTTGTATATTATTTTCATTAAGAATCATTTTGTTATTTTCCTTTTAATTAGCTATATATTATGAAAATCAATATTTATTATGACTTTTATAGTAAAAAAATAAAAAATGTACACTATAAAAGGTTGAATTATTTTTATACTATCTTAGTATGTAAGGCGATAGTTTATACAGGGGAGTGAAATGAAAAAAGTATTAATTATATTTGCTGTAATTTTTATTAATCTATCAAATCTTTATTCGTTTACAAATGGATTCGTATGGTCAGCAAAGTTTAATTTTAATGGTTCGGCTACAATACCTTCAATAAATAAAGAAGATTTAAATAAAATGGGTGTAGACTATTTTAAAGGCTCTGTCGGATATTCCTTAAATGGTGAATTGGAATTAGGATACTTATTCGGATCTGAAAAATGGTTTAATATGGATAATAAAAAATTCAGCGGAATGAGTTTATTCGGATATTTAGGAATAGGAACAGGATATTTAGGACAGAGTTTCAGCGGTACTTTTGAAAATGAAGGATCAAGCAAAGCAAATATATTTGTTAATCTCAATTATGCTCCTGTTTTAGATTTTGGAATAGGCACTAAAGTTCATTTATTAGAAGACAGATTAATGTTAGGATTATCTTTAGGAGGTAAATATATAATAGATAATTCTCCAGAAAGTTATGTTTATAGTGATAATCCTCAGGCAGTAAATAATGGTACTGGAAATCATCCTAATGGTGCAGTTAATTTACCTATACTTTCAAAACTTATAATGAGTAAACATCTAAATCAATCTTTTAATAGATTAATGTTAAATGTTAAATTTACTATTGAATATAATCAGCCACTTGCTGAAAGAGTATCATTATTAGTTGGATTATATACAAGATTCAATATATATAATCCTCATTATTTGGTAATGACGAAAGATATAGAAAAAATCATACAAAGTTATGTAGGAGGAAAAAACTTCACATTAGAAACTAAACTTCCAAGCTACTTTGTAAACTCTTTAGATTTTGGTATAAGTATTGGTTTTGCTTTCAATGCCAATTAACGATTTTTATATCTTACCATAAAGTATAATGTAGCAGTTATAGTATTTTGGGAATTATTTTTTAATCCTAATATAGGTTTAGTATTGAGTATCGGAAACCATTTTAAATTTGGAAGTCCAGCCTGAGCATTAAATGGACCTTTTTCAAATTCTCCGCCAAAATGATATGATATTGCACTGCTTCCAAACCAGCCTATAAAAGGTGCACTATTATTTATATTCTGATAAAGTCCATAAGATGAAAGAGATAATAAAGCATTTGTATCGCCATTTACATATCCTGAAACCTGTAAATATTCCAAATCATCTCTCCAATTTAATTCCCACTGCTGTGTACCGCTTCCTGATTTAGTAATAATTTCTTCTATAATAAAAGTAGAATTATTTTTTATTTTATTAATCATATTATTAATTTCCTCTATATATGAAGGAACTCCAACTGTTCTCTCAAACATATCGTTTAATACACCTGAAGTTATTGAAGTAGTTATATAGCGTCCACTTACTATTTTTAATTTTTTACCTGCATAAATACTATTTAAAAAATAAGTACCTCTTAATCCGTCTTTATTAAACCAAAATATTTGATTTTCTTTTGGCATATATTTATCATTTCCAAGCTCGCCTACAACATTTGTTAAATTAGCAATTTTTACATTATTATCATATATTTCAAATATACAGTCATTTATAAAAGAGAGAGAATTAGTTAAAAGCCCTGTTGATACTGCAACATAATTTGAATTTTCAAAAGGTTCAAGAGTAGGTATTTCAAAATATAAATTTTCTGATTTTTGTAAAAAATTCTCATCTGTAAAAGGATTATAAGTATTGGAAAGTCCGAAATAATTTAATATAGTTCCTTTAGTACTTGAAATCATAATTTTCTCCAAAATATATTAATGAATTTTTTGCAAATAAAAAATGTACTTAAACTGAAAATGTTTAAGTACATACATAAATTAATATTATTTTTTATTGTTAGTTAATTATTATAATTTAGTTCTTTGTCTATTAAAATTTTAAATCTAAAAACTGCATAATGAAGTCCTAGCCTTAAATAATTATCCTCATCATAAGCACAATGAACAAATCTTCCGCTTATTATCTGATACCAAGCTTCCAAAATAATCTTATTCCAAAATAAAGAAGCCGTATACAAACTTATAAGGGAATCATTAAAATAGCAGAAATCATCATATTTAACCTGCTTATTTTTAAAAGTATAATTAACAAGATTATCAATTTCCGTCTGTTCTATAATAGAAAAATTTACATAATTCTTCTCTCCAGCAAAAAACTTTTTACTACCTGAGCAAATTCATTAATATCCTTTGTACTCCATTCATCAAGAAGATTCACAGCATAATTATCATTAATCCTAACATCAAGCCATTGAAAAATATCATCATCAATAATTTTTTCTTCCTTCTCTCTAACATACTTGAGATTTTCATTGAAGCTAGGACGATTAATAGTTATAATATCATCACTTTTAAATTTATCACCTAAAGTTGAACGGCTGAATATTTTGACAGGAATTATATTATTATCGCTGTCCTCTTTATAAACAATCTCTTCTATAATATATCTATTAAAAAAATCTGTACATTTAAAAGTTAATTTTTCCATTTTAAAATTCCTCAATTTTTAAAATAAAAAAACTCCATATTTTTATATGGAGCCTTTTTTATAAAATATAAAAAATACTATTGCCAGCCTTCTGTTCCATACTGGTCAACATTGCTTTGATCTATAAGAGAAGTTTCAACACTTATATTTTTTTCATAAGATTCTCCATTTAATATCTTATAAGCAACTTCTGCAGCTTTTTTTCCTATATTGATAGGAGACTGAGCACCTGTTCCTGTAACTTCTCCGCTTTTAATAAATGCTTTAATTTCAGGAGAACCATCAACTCCATATACTAATACCCCTGTTTTATTAGCAGCTTTTAAAGCAGCAACTACACCTAAAGCTATAGGATCATTTCCTCCAAAAAATACTTGAACATCTGGATTTGCCTGTAATATATTTTCTGCTATAGGTAAAGAAATTTCTAACTGACCTACTCCATCCTGTCTTGATACTAATTGGAATTTGTTACTAGCCTCTCCCAATCCTGCATAAAATCCATCTATTCTATCAAGCACAGGTTTATTTACAGCATATTCAATAATAGCTAATTTACCACCATTAGGCATGCGTTTTACTAAATCTTCTCCGCAAACAAATCCAGCTTGGAAATTATCTGAAACAACTACAGAATCTACTAATTCTTTATCATAAACTTCAGCATCAAAATTTACTATTGGTATTCCTGCAGCTTTAAGAGCATCTAGAGCAGGTTTAACTCCTTTCCAATCAACAGGATTTAAAAACATTAAAGATATACCCTGAGATATCATATCTTCTATTTGTGATATCTGTTTAGCCTGATCAAGCTGAGGATCTAATACAATTAATGTATCCCCGTTTTTTGCAAGTTCCTCTTTAATTGAATCAGCAATTGTAATAAAAAATGGATTGTTCATTGTAAAACAAGTATATCCAAATTTTTTACCGCTGCTTTGTTCTGTTCCTCTATTGCATGATACAAACATCATCAATGCAATAAAAACAACTATAATTTTTTTCATTTTTATTCTCCTTTATCTTTTTTTCATCAAATCTATATAAACAGCAAGTAATATAACAATACCTTTTACTATAAGTTGCCAAAAAGAATTTATATTAAGTAAATTCAATCCATTGTTAAGAACTCCTATTATCAAAGCCCCTATAACAGTTCCTCCTATAGTACCTACACCGCCTCTCATACTAGTACCGCCCAATACACAGGCAGCTATTGCATCAAGCTCAAATCCCTGAGCTGCTGTAGGCTGTCCTGAATACATTCTTGAAGCTAATACAACTCCTGATAAACCTGCTAAAAATCCTGATAAAGTATATGCAAATATTGTAACAAATACTATTTTTATACCAGAAAATTTCGCTGCAGTTATATTTCCGCCTATAGCATATATATGACGTCCTAATTTAGTTTTTCTTAAAATTATAGATATTATAATAACAAAGATTAAAGTATAAATAACCTGCAAAGGTATTTTCCCAATATAACCTGATCCTATAACATTAAAAGATGCATTCATA
>NZ_JARHYI010000011.1 GCF_029258575.1 Brachyspira sp.
TGTTATGTGCTAAACCTTTAGTTGGTGTTGCTATGCCTACACAGTGCTAGGTCTTTAAGTAAATAAGAAATAGAAAGTGATTATGAAAAAATACAGGTTTGATTATAATAGAAACTTTCATAGGAAAGAAATATTAATCCTATGGATATTCATGGCATTATATTGGTATCACATTGTACATTTGGTTGGGTAAAAGATGTTCATAATGCTGTTGTTGTTGAAGAATTTAATAAAATAGCATATAGAACTGTACAGATAAATGGAAATGCAAAATCAGTAGAACAATATTTATTGGATAAACATTATTTCAGAAAGCATGGTAAAAATTCTTACTATTGTCAAAATTAAATTTTTTAGTTAGCTGTACTATCATAAATTTAAATAGCACAGCTTATAATTTATATAATTTAAATATTTTTATAGAATTCTTCTAATGCTTCTCTTACAACTTCTCTGTCATCAAAATGTATAGTTTTATCTGGGAATATTTGGTATGTTTCATGACCTTTTCCTGCTATTATAACTATATCATTTTCTTTAGCCTCTTTTACTGCTTCAAATATAGCTTCTTTTCTATCTATAATTTTTTTATAATTATTATTTTTGAAGCCTTTTTCTATATCATTCATTATTTGATTTATATCTTCTGTTCTTTGATTATCTGTTGTAAGTATAGTGATATCAGAATATTTTTCTGCTATTTCTGCCATTATAGGACGCTTATTTCTATCTCTGTCTCCTCCGCATCCAAATACAGTTATTACTCTATTAGGATTTAATTTTCTAGCTTCTAGTAAAATATTTTCCAAACCGTCAGGAGTATGAGAATAATCAACTGCAGCTATGAAAGGATGTTTTTCTTTTGTTACTATTTCAAATCTTCCTGCCACCTGAACTTTTTTCATAGCTTTTATAGATTTTTCTATATCCAATTTATATTCGCAGCAATAGGCTAAAATAGATAATGAATTTAATATATTAAATCTTCCAAGCATTGATAATTTTACTTTTGATATGAATTTACCATTAGCATAAAATTCATATTCTGTATTTTTTGAATTTAATGAAATTACTTTTCCATAATAATCAGCTTTTTCATTAATACCATAAGTAACCATTTTTATACCTAATTTTTTTATATAATTAGAAATCTGTTTGAAATTATCTGTATCTATATTAACTATAGCCAATTTTTTCTTTTTGCTGCTTTCTTTTAACAATGAAAATAGTTTTAATTTTGCCTTAAGATAGGTACTCATATTTCCATGATAATCAAGATGATCTTCTGTTATGTTTGTAAAAATAGCAGTATCATAATTCAAATAATCGCATCTATTCATAGCAAGTGCCTGAGATGATGATTCCATCACTATATGGGATATCTGTTTTTTTCTAGCTTTATTGAATATACTTTCCAAATCAATAGATTCAGGAGTTGTGAGATTAGTTTTTATTTCTGTTTTTATAATCATGTTCTTTATTGTACCTAGTAAAGCTACTTTATTTTTATTAGCTTCAAGTACAGATTTTAATAAATATGTTGTAGTTGTTTTTCCATTGGTTCCAGTTATTCCTATTGTGCTTATTTGTTTTGTAGGTTCATCAAAAAAAATTGCTGAAATATATGCAAGGCATTCTCTAGGATTTTTTACAGCAACAAAATATACATTGCTATAATTATTTTGTAATTCTTTTATAAAATTTTTATCAGCAGCATTATCATATATTATAATACTAGCTTTATTTTTTATTGCACTTTCTATATATTTATGCCCATCATCTTTTAATCCCTTTATAGCTACGAATAAATAATTTTTTTTTATTAATTTTGAATTATATGCTATGCCTTTAACTTCCGTATTTAAACATTCTTTTGTTAATTGATTTTCTTTTGATACTTTATATCCTTTAATTAATTCTTTAAAAAATTTCATATTTTTTCCTATTCTTATTTTTATAATTTAAAACAATTTTATAAATTTTATAGTAAAAAATTATATATTACTTTCTCTCTATATTATAAAAAGGGGCTGTCCTAGATAACTTAAATTTGTTATAATTTAGTTATGAAACGAAGTAAATTAAGCCGAGAAAAACAATTAAAGTTAATAGAACATTTTGTTGCAGGAACTACAGCCCGAACAGCTTCT
>NZ_JARHYI010000128.1 GCF_029258575.1 Brachyspira sp.
TTTTTCTGTTGTGTATTATACTGTTTCATAGATATTCCTTTTTGTTTTTTTTAGCAATTTAAATTATAAGGAATATCTCATTTTTTTTAAACTAAAAGTGTGCAATATCTATGGAACTTAAACAATAGAAATAATTTCTTTTACTTGATAAAAAATAGATTAATATTTATAATATACAAAAAATAAAAGGAGTAATATTATGTCTACACCTCATATATCTGCAAACAAAGGCGATATCGCTGAAACTATACTTTTACCAGGAGATCCTTTGAGAGCAAAATTTATAGCCGAAAATTTTTTGGAGAATGCAGTTCAATATAATTCAGTTAGAAATATGTTAGGTTTTACAGGTACCTATAAAGGTAAGAGAGTTTCTGTTCAGGGTACTGGTATGGGTATGCCGTCTTGCAGTATTTACTCCTATGAGCTTATACATTTTTATGGATGTAAAAATGTAATACGCATTGGTACAGCTGGTGCTTTATCCGATAAACTTAATATTGGAGATTTGGTTATAGGAATGGGGGCTTGCACTGATTCTAATTATGCATCTCAGTATGAACTTCCTGGTACTTATGCACCTATAGCTAGTTATGAACTTTTAAGAAAAGCTGTTGAGAAGTCTGATGAAATGAAGATAAATTATCATGTTGGTAATATAGTTTCATCTGATTTATTTTATAGTGCTAATAATTCTTCTATGAAATGGGCTAAAATGGGAGTTTTGGCTGTTGAGATGGAAGCTGCTGCTTTGTATATGAATGCTGCTTATGCTGGAGTTAATGCACTTTGTATTCTTACTATTTCAGATTCTTTGGTTACAGGTAAGTCCACTACATCAGAAGAAAGAGAAAAAACTTTTACTAATATGATGGAAGTTGCATTATCTTTAATTTAATCATTGAAAATTTATAAAAATAATAATAAACTCTTGACTTTTTTATTAATTTGTATATAATTGATTACTATGAAAGGTATTATTGTTTCTAATAATTTCAAAAGTATTCATACTTGTTACTTCTTTTATTATGGCGTTTAAGACGCCAGAGTATCTATTTTTTTTATTAATAAATATATATTTAAATTTTTTCATTTATTGCAATATGATATTTAATCAAGTTAGCTTTAATGAAATCAATGACATTATAAAAAATTAAAAGTATTATATAAATTATAAAATTTTATTTAAAGGAGAATTATATTATGATAGTTGTAATGAAACAAAATGCAAAAGAAGAATATATAAATAATATTACAGACAGACTTAAAGAAGCAGGACTTGGCATACATAAGAGTGTAGGTATAGACTATACTATAATAGGAATGGTTGGGGATACTTCTAAAATAGATAGAGAATTAATATCATCTTTACCAGGTGTATCTAAAGTACTAAAAGTTCAGGAGCCTTTTAAAAGAGTAAATAGAGCATTCAAAAAAGAAGATACTATAGTTGATGTAAGCGGAGTGAAAATTGGTGAAGGAAAGCCTATTATAATAGCTGGTCCTTGTTCAGTTGAAAGTGAAGAACAGGTTATTAATATAGCCAAAAGTGTAAAAGCTTCAGGAGCTTCGATACTTAGAGGAGGAGCTTTCAAACCTAGAACTTCTCCTTATGCTTTTCAGGGATTAGCTTTGGACGGATTAAAGATATTAAAGCTTGCTAAAGAAGAGGTTGGTATTCCTATTGTAAGTGAAATTGTTTCTATAAGGCATTTGGAGGAATTTGATAATACTGTTGATATGATTCAGATAGGTGCTAGAAATATTCAGAATTTTGAACTTTTAAAAGAGGTTGGAAAATTGAGAAAACCTGTATTATTAAAGAGAGGATTATCAAGTACAATAGAAGAATGGCTTATGAGTGCAGAATATATACTTAATCAAGGTAATGATAATGTAGTATTATGTGAGAGAGGTATAAGAACTTTTGAAACTTATACTAGAAATACATTTGATGTTTCTGCTATACCTGCTATAAAGCGTTTGAGTCATTTGCCAGTTATAGGAGATCCTTCTCATGCCAGCGGTAAATCTTGGATGGTATTACCTCTTACTTTATCAGCTATTTCTGCAGGTGCTGATGGTATGATTATAGAAGTGCATAATGATCCTGAGCATGCTTTATGTGATGGAGCTCAGTCTATAAAGCCTGATGTATTTGCTGATATTATGCAGTCTATAAATATGATATCTGATACTGTTTCTAAAATAAAAGAAAAACATAATGGAAAATTTTATACTAAATAATTAATTAAGATATGAATAGAAAAGAATCTGTTCATATCTTAATTAGATAAAACATTATATTTTTTATAAATAATAAGTCATAAATAAATTAATTAGAATTAAAATAAATAAAGTAAGTTTGAAAGCTTCCGATAATTTTGAAGTATAAATTTTAGTATCGCAAGGAGGCGTCAAAATTATGGGAGTCAAAAAGCATCTATTTTTATTGCTAGTATTGTTAGCTTTAAATAGTATATATGCATTTGCGAATCAAAATATTATAAAAGTGCAGTTAACAGATGTAAAAGCACCATATACTATCAATATTAAAGGTCCTTATAAGGCATATAATTATAAATATGAAAGTGAAATTATATCAGCATTAACTAATGAAACTGTAAAGGTAGTAGAAAACAGATTGGGACTAAAAGTAAATGATGTTGGTGTTTATAAAGAAGGAATAGTTTTTGAAACAGAACAGGGATTTACTTTGAATGGAGTAGAATATTACGGATCTTTAATGTTTATTCCATATAATGACACTATGATAGTAGTTAATGAATTAAATATTGAAGATTATGTAAAAGGAGTACTTCCTCATGAAATGTCTCCTGATTGGCCTATAGAAGCATTAAAAGCTCAGGCTGTAGCAGCTAGAACTTATGCTATGTATCATATACTAAAAAATGCCAATAATCTTCCTTTCGATGTTGATAATACAACTAAATATCAAGTTTATAATGGAAAAGAAAAGATGAATTGGTCTGTAGAGCAGGCTGTTGATAGAACTAGATATGAGATAGCTGTTTATAAAGGCAAAGTTATAGCTACATATTTCAGTGCATTATGTGGAGGTCATACTGATAGTGCTAAAAATGTATTTGGTGTTGCTGTTCCTTATTTGGATGGAGTTTCTTGCCCTTATTGTAATGCTCAAATCAAACCTTGGACTAATACTTTAAGTTATAATGAACTTAATAGTGACTTAGCAAATTATTCTGTACATGCCACTGAAAGCTCTTCTATTGGTATAAGTACAGATCCTAAATCAGGTAAAGCTACTAATATAAAAATTGATGATAGTGATATTACTTCAAGAGATTTTAGAAGTACGCTTTCTCCTAAAATAGTACCTTCTCTTAATTTTACTATAAAAAAAGTTGATAATGGTATCATAATCACTGGTAAAGGAAGTGGTCATGGAGTAGGCATGTGTCAGTGGGGTGCTTATGGTATGGCACAAGTAAAAAAAGATTATAAAGAAATATTAAAGTTCTATTATGATGGTATTGATATTGTTGATTATAATAGAGTGAATAAACAATTTGAACCAGATGTTTGGGGAAATTGATTATAGAGTATTTTAAAAATATTGGCTTATATTGATTATTCAGTATAAGCCTTTTTTATTGATAAATTTTAAATTATTTTTTTTGTTAAATTATATAAAAATTTCAATGATTTTATATTTTTTTCATAAGGGGGATATTTAGTACTAATTTCAAAACCATATCCTTTATTTAATATAGTGGTCTCTTTTGAAAAACATTTGAAGCTATCATAACCATGGTACTGTCCTATTCCACTGTTTCCTATTCCTCCAAAAGGTGCATTTGGATTTAATATTTGACTTATAGTATCATTAACTGCACAAGAGCCGTAACTAATTTTTTCTATGAAATAATAATTGAATGATATATCTTCAGAAAAAATATACATAGCAAGAGGAGTATGACATATTTTATTAATTATTTCCCTAGCTTCTTCTTTTGTTTTATAATATATAATTGGGAAAATACTTCCGAATATTTCATCTTTAATAACATTAGTTTCCAAATTGTTAGGCTCTAATATTGTTATTGATATAGATAAATTATTATCATCGTATTCTCCTCCATAAATAATTTTGCCGTCATTTAAATATGATTTCAATCTGTTATAATGATTTTCATTTATTATTCTATGGAGTTTTCTTTCTTTATTAAATATTTCCATTTCTTTTTTGAATGCAGTTAAAAATTTATCTTTTAAATCTTCTCTAAGTAATATATAATCAGGAGATATACATGTTTGTCCTGAATTCAAAAATTTTCCCCATATAATTCTTTTTACAGCTTTATTAAAATTATTTCCATTTATATCATCTATTATTGCAGGAGATTTTCCTCCAAGCTCTAAAGTTACTGATGTTAAAAAGTCTGCAGCATTTGCCATTATAATTTTTCCTACTCTAGGAGAACCTGTAAAGAATATTTTATCATATTCTATTTTTGTTGTACTTTCAGGATGTATGGTCTTATCTATAACGGCAATATATTCCTCATCAAATGTATTTTTTATAGAATCGTATATTACATCATAAATAGAAGGAGTTAATTGAGAAGGTGCTATTATAGCAGTGTTTCCAGCCCCTATAGCTCCTATAAGAGGAAGAAAAGTTAATTGTACTGGATAGTTCCAAGGAAAAATTATGAGTGATACTCCAAAAGGTTTATTTATAATCATAGTTTTAGCATCAATAGTGATCATATTCTTTTTTACTTTTTTATGATGCATCCATCTTTTTAATTTTTTTATAAATAGATTAATCTCTTCAAATACCATATAAAACTCTGAAGCTATGCATTCAAATTCACATTTCTGCATATCTTTATATAGAGCATCTATAAAATCTTTTTCATATTTTATCATCATTGATTTTAATTTTTTTAATTGTTCTATTCTGAAATTATATGATAATGTTTTTGAAGTTTGGAAGAACTGTTTTTGTTTATCTCTCAACTGTATTAAATCCATTTCTCATCCTTAATTTTTGTTTATAAAATAAAATCAAAATTTTTTAATATTATAAGTTTATATTATAAATGATTTTTGTCATCAATAGTATAAAATTTATTTGCAAAAAATGAAAAAAATAATAAAATAATTCTCACTATATAAAAACTATTTTGGGTTTATGTTAAATGAAAAATAATATTTTTAATTTTTTTAATAAAAGAGTTTTAATTCTAGCTTTTTCTTTTGAAGTTATAGTGATTATTATGACATCTATATTAGGTGCTCAGGATATATCACTTAAGAAAAATATTATATCTAAAAATAAAATTAATTATGGAACTGCTTTAGAACTTCATAATAGAGAAAAATATTTAGAGGCTTATAATCAATTTACAAATATAATCAATACAGAAGAAGATATCCTTATAAGAGATTATGCTATATATTATGCTGCCAAGAGTGCTTTCTATACCAATATGTATAATGAAGCTATAGATTTATATTCTTTACTTATGCAGGAATATCCAAGATCCTCACTTTATCCTTATGCTGAACAGTATATGGCACTTGCTGAGTTTTATAGAGATGATTATCCTATCAGTAATTTTTTTAATGGCAATAAACAGAAATGGATTAAGGAATTTGTTGGAATAAGGGCATTAAGAAATACAGATGATATTAATAAGGGTAAGATGATAGCTTATGAACTTTTAAAACAATTTGGATCAGGAGAGGCTGCCATATATTATTATAATAATTTTGAAGATGAAATTGATTCTTTTTCTAATGATCTAAAATTTAAAATTGCATCTATACTTTATGAATCAGGATATAGAAAAGTATCTTTGAAATATTTTGAAAATTTATATAGTAATAATTTTAATAAATCGAATTCTTTGTACTATATGGCTAGAATAAATCAGCAGGCTGGAAATATAACTGAAGCAGCTTCTTTATTTGATGAATATTTGTCAAATACTAATAATAAAACTCATAGGAGATTAGGACTTTACTATTCGGCTATTAATTATAATAGATTGAAAGATTATGATAAATCTATAAAATTATATAATACTTTTATAAGAGAATACCCTAAAGATAGCTATGTACCAAGAATTTATAATAATTTTGTTAATGTGAGTTTAAATAAAAATAATTTAGTTCAGGCTAAAACTTATCTTACTAATGTTATGAAAAAATTTCCTAAGAGCTGGCAGACTGAACTTGCTTTAAAAGCATATTTAAGAAAATCTTTTAAATTAAGAAATAAAACTGAAACATATTTTGCTACAAGGGCTTTAGAAGATAGATATCCTTCTTTTAGAAATGATTTTGCATTATCTTGGAATATGTGGACTGCTCAGGAATTTGGTGATAATGACATGAGAGATGAGTATTTGATGAAAACATTACTTACAAGTAAAAGTCATTATTTTGTGAAAGGTGCTTTGAGTCTTGCAAGTAGTGAAATGATATCAAATATAGGTGTTAGTAATAATTTTTATTTGAATGAAGCTAAAAGATATTATGCTGATTCTAATTTTACTAAATCTATAGAAATGCTTAATAAGATACAATTTTTGAATTATATATCTACAGGAAAAGAAGATAATATAACTAAAGAGGCTAGGTCTATTGCTAAAAATATTTTTATGAAAAATAGATTTGTAAAGGATATGTATTCTAATAGAGATGAAAATGATTTATTTAATGAATTATCTCTTCAAACTAGAAAAGAAGTTAATAAGGCTATAGTTTTATATTATTATGGTGATTATGATAATGCATATACCGAATTTAATAAAATATTTCAAAAGACTCAGGTAACTTATCCTTTATTTTATTTTGCCGAAAAAATATTTAAAGATTCGGGGAATACTAAAAAACTTTTTCAAATATCTGTAAATATAGGAAAATATTTCGGATATCCTTATAATGATAATGTGGATTTACTTCCTGATGAATTAAGAAAACGAGTATACCCTAGATATTTTGATGAATATGTTGTTCCAGAAGCCAAGTATTATAAAATAGAGCCTGCTTTTGTATATGCTATAATGCGTGAAGAGAGTATATTTGATCCTAAAGCTAGGTCTTGGGTTGGTGCTATGGGACTTATGCAGCTTATGCCTACTACAGCAGCAGCAGAAAATAAAAAGGCTAGATACAGATATGATCCTTTAGATTTAACAGATCCTAAACAGAATATTAATATAGGTGTTTCTCATTTAAGCTGGTTATTCAGCAGTCAAAATGCTAGTAATTATATACTTGTTGCAGCAAGCTATAATGCTGGTTCAGGACGTGGAAAAAGATGGAAGGCTGAATATGGCACCAATAATATGTATCGTACTGGAAGATTTATTGATATTGAAGAAACTGAATATTATGTAGAGAGAGTTATAAAGAGTTATGAATATTACAGCAAATATTATAAAGATTAATACCTCTACAATCAATTTGAAATCATTTATTTAAAAAATTATAGAGTAGATATTATCTAATACCCTGCATCGTATATGAGATGGAAAGTAAATCAATCATCAAATTTCTGTCCTATAAGTTGACCGTCAGAAGATATATAAAGCTCCATCATATTATTAAGCTTTATTTCATATGTACCCCATTTCTTTTCAGCACTTATAATGACGGTTTGCGGATATGTCTTTCTTATAGTATTGGCAACATTGGGAGGAAAAGCATTATATGGTATTCCAATATATTCTGCTTCTATTTCCTTCCAATTACCATTTCCTAAAAATTCTATCTTTATACCATTTGAAAGTTCAACTTCAAATTCTCCACCTTCTCTTTCCACATACCATATTTGGGCATCTGGAAATGTTTGAAATATAAATTGTCTGGCATTTTCGGGCAGTGCTTCTGGAGATACTACCCAATCTGCTAATAAATTGCTGGAAGAGATTATTATAATTGTTAATATAATTTTCAGTATTTTCATAAACAATCTCCTCCTATTTATATTATAATTATATCATATTCATTATTTTATGTCAATATTTTTTACAAGAATTTTACTTCTTATTTACAAGGTTGTTGGTTTTTTATTATTATTTACAGTTATAGTATATATAATACTTAAGTAAAAAAAATAGTCCCAATATGTAATTTTAGGGACCATTTTTTATTTTATATATTGTACTTATTATTTTTTTTTATATATAAGAAACTGCTTATGATAGATAAAATTATAAATATAATCCAGCAAATTATTGTGCTGTATACATATTTCATTGAAGGCGTGAATTCAAATACTATATTATTATCTCCAGCTTCAACATAAACACCTCTGAATAATAAATTTGCATTTAATAATTCTTTTTTATCTCCATTTACAGTCACAGACCAATCACTATTATAACGTTCCTTTGATACTAGAATTCCTGGCACTGGAGTTTTTATATTAAATACTATTTTATTATCACTTTCTTCTAAAAGCTCAGCACTATAAATTAAATTACTATTATTTAAAGTGATATTATTATTTGAATTATTTAATAATACAACCTCATTACCCAAATTAAAATTAGGCATAGTTAATCTTCCAATTCCATCGTTGAAATCTACTGCATTATAAGCATTATTAACAAATTCATATCTATTTCTATAACCTTTTAATTCATATAAAACAGCAGCAGAAAATTGATCCTGATACTCTGTGATTTTTGTAATATCATTTGAAATTATAGACTGATCCAAATATGTAGGACTTAAAATATATCTCACTCCAAGCAAATCCATAAGTCTAGGCTGATAACCTACATAATCATTTATTCTGAATGCAGAAAATACATCTGTAACATCTTTTGATAATCTACTTGCTGCAGGAGGTTCTGTTAATGGTATTTTATAGTAGGGCATTGTGTGTGTAGTGTATCTATATAAATAAGGTATCAATATAGGCATTGTTGTTTCATTATCTTTTTTATTTAATATATGATCAACTATAGGAGTTGAATTATACATTTCATTATAATTAGATTTTACTACAAACATATTTCCACTTTGAGTTAAATCTAAAAATAATACAGCTATAAACATATAAGGCAGATATTTATAAAATAGATTTTCTTTATTAACAATAATAATATATAAAAATATTATAATACTTCCTAGTATAAGAAATCCTATATGTACTAAATCGTATACAGAAAATAATATAAATCCTATTAATGGAACTATCACAAGGAATTTATCTTTAATAGTTATTTCCTTTAATGAAATGGCATTATTGATTAATAACAGTACAGATGATGACATTAAAGCTAATCTAACAAAAGACATAAAAATATTTTTAGCTATAAGTGCGGCATTTTTTTCTTTCCAATCAGCAAGAAAACTATTGTATATCATTCCATTAGTAATTATAGTTATTAATCCTAACACTATAGATGCTATAACTATTATATACATTATTTTTTGAGCTATATTTATATATTTATAATCATCTTCAAAATATTTAAGGAGGTTATCCTCTTTTTTGGCTTCCAATGCTTTGAATATATAATCTGCAGCAAATGATGAAAGTATTGCAAAAGGTATAGGTATAATCTCTATAAATTTATTTGGATTTCTTGCATCTCTGAATATTGGTATTTGAAATAAGGCTCCGTATATAACAGGAAAATATCTTCCAAAACTAGCTATTAAGAAGAATAAAGCAGCTACAATCCAGAAATATTTTTCAGCATATTTTTTTCTGCTTATTAATATAGCAAATATAATAAATATAAATGTCATATAACCGATATTAGAAGAAGTTAGAGAGAAATTTGAAGTTTTAGGTTCTCCAGGCATATTAGCTATTCTTCCCCAATAAGGATGTGTTTGACTTCCAGAATAATAACCGAAAAATCCGGGCATAAAGAATCCCAATACTTCTTCAGGCGGATAAGACCATCTTGTTGCCCATTCCCATAATTGCTTTTTATCTGTAACACCTGCTGCTCCCATATCCTGAGTGTTTTTTGTTACCATTATTATTTGTATAGACATTAAGAATGAAAATACTGCAACTAATGCAAATTTTATACATAAAAGAATTATTTTTTTAATATCTGTTTTTATGAAGTCTGATAATTTTTTATCATTTTTCTTATTATATAGAAGATATAAAAAATAACATGATAAAAATAAAGCAAAGTACATAGCAACATCTAAAGCACCACCCAAAAATGCTATGCCTAAAAAAGCACCTGTAAAAAAGAAATGAATACATTTTTCACTGTTCATAGCTTTTGATAGGAAGAATAATGCCAAAGGGAAGTAAGAGTAAGTTTCAAATTTACCCAAGTGTCCGGGAAGTATTAATGTTATAATGGCATTAGAGAACATCAAAGCAACTGCTCCGAACATAGATGCTTTTATTGATAATTTCTTTTCTCTTAAAAATAAAAATAATCCGTATCCCATTATAGTAATATGGAATATTATACTTACTTGAGGATATATATCATTAGGAAATAATAATATAAGTAAAGATTTCGGGTGAATAGGTACAGTTGAGGAAGAGGCTATTGTAAAATATGCATTATTCCAAAAATATAAATTACCATTTAGTATTGCATCTTTAATATTTTTTATATCCCAAAGAATAACATCTCCCATTTGAAGATAAGAGAAAGTTAAATTGCTGTAGAAAAATAGTATAGAAAGCAATGCAAATATGATAGGGTATATTATTTCTTTATTTAATGATTTCATTATTTTATTTTCCTTATTCTTAATTAAACTAATTTAATAATGTTATTTATAATAAAAAAATTTAGATATTAAATAATATATAAAAGATAATGTATTGTCAAGGATTTTTATGTCAAAATATTTATTTGAGGATAAGCTTATAAAAAAGTATTAACTTAAATATTTAAGCTAATACCTTTGAATTTATTATTATTTTGTTATTGTGAAATATTTAAGTATCCCAAATATCTCTTCTTTTAGCTATATCCAAATCAGTATCTCTAATATATACATAATAATATTTCCATTTGAATAAAATTTATATTTAGATACTCATATATTTTTCTATCCATTCCTGATTTTTCTCTTGTTCAGTAGGTATTGTTTCTTCGTATTGTTGTTTTCTTGTTATGCACTGTTTCCATTATTTTCGTTACTAGAATTAATATTATTGTAAATTGGGGCTGTTTTTTCAGCATTAGAACATGATATGCTACTATTAATATAATTATAAAAAATACAATGATTTTCTGATAAAAAACTTAAATAAATATAAAATATATGATTTATTATAAAACTATATAATTTTTTTAGAAAATATTACTAAATATAGTATTGTAAAAAATAATATTTGTACTATAATATTTCAAATATTTTTTATATTATTTTGAATTTTTAAGGGAGTTTTTACTTTATGAAGGATAAAACTTTTTTGATGATACCTGGACCCACACCAATACCTGAATCTGCATTAATAGAAATGGGTAAACACCCTATGGCACATAGAAGTAAGGAATTTTCAAATATATTAAAAGAAGTGCATGAAAATTTAAAATATGTGTTTCAAACTAAGAGAGATGTATTTTTATTTACTGCAAGCGGAACAGGGGCTATGTGTGCTGCTTTAGAAAATCTCATTAATGAAGGCGATAAGGTATTATGTTTATCAATTGGTAATTTTGGTGCAAGATGGGTAAAGATTGCTGCTTCGAGGGGAGCTATTGTTACCAAGATAGAAGTTGATGCTGGGCAGGTAATAAAGCCTGAAATGCTTGAAGAAGCTTTAAATAAAGATAAAGACATAAAAATAGTAACTCTCACTCATAGCGAAACTTCAACAGGTGCTGCTAATGATATAAAAACTTTATGTTCTATTATAAAAAAACATGGTGCTGTATCTGTGATTGATGGTATAACAAGTTTATGTGCTATGGAGTTTAAAACTGATGAATGGAATATTGATGTTGCTATATCTGGTTCTCAAAAAGGTTTTATGGTTGCTCCAGGGCTTTCATTTTTAACAGCAAGCGAAGATGCTTTCAAAATGCATGAAAAATGTAAATACCCTAGCTTTTATTTTAATTGGACAGAGTATAAAAAATCATTAGCTAAAGATACTACTCCTTTTACCCCTGCAGTTAATCTTATTACTTCACTTTATATTGCTTTGAATATGATAAAAGAAGAAGGTATTGAAAATGTTAATAAAAGACATAAAAAACTCTCTCTTGCTTTAAGAAATGCTGTTAGAACTATTGGTTTAAAACTTTTGGTAGAAGATGATAATAATGCAAGCCATGCCATCACTTCAATACTTCCTCCAGACGGTATAAGTGTACCTGATATAAGAAAAACTTTGAAAGATGATTATGATATAATAGTAGCTAATGGACAGGGAAATTTAGAGAATAAAATATTTAGAATAGGTACACTTGGATATGTATGTGAAAGAGATTTAATAATGGCTATGGGAGCTTTGGAGGCTAGTCTTTTGAAATTGAGATATAAATTTGAGTTAGGAAGTGGAGTTAAAAAATTGATAGAAGAATTAAATAAATAGTTTTTATTCTAATATAATTTTTTATTTTTTATAATAGAAAATATAAGAAATAGAATATTTATTTATTATAGAATAAATTAATTACTATTACTTTCTTCTTGATATAAATATATCAATAATAAAGCTATAAAAAATCTGCCTCGATATTTGCTAATACAGACAAAGTCATTATTGATGGAGTTATATTTTTTTGGATATAAGAAGAATAAGGAGATAAAATGAAAGTTTTAATAACTGATAAAATAAATGAATGCGTGAAAGATATAATATTAGATGTATCTGAAGCAGTATTTCTTCCTACTATGAACGAAGATGAACTTGTCAAAGTTATAGGAGAATATGATGCTTTAATGGTAAGAAGCCAAACTAAAGTTACAAGAAAAATTATAGAAGCAGGAAATAATTTAAAAATAATAGGACGTGCTGGGGTAGGAGTAGATAATATAGATGTTGAGTCTGCTACAGAAAAAGGTATAATAGTTGTCAATTCTCCTGACGGAAATACTATTGCTGCATCAGAGCATACTATTGCTTTAATGCTTGCCGTATCAAGAAATATAGTACCTGCTGCAGTATCTACAAAAGAAATTCAATGGAATAGGGATAAATACACAGGAAATGAACTATTCGGTAAAACTTTAGGTGTTATGGGTTTTGGAAGAATAGGGAGAAAGGTTGTGCATATTGCTTTGGCTATAGGAATGAAAGTATTTGTTTATGATCCTTTTGCTTCTGAAGATGTAGTTAATAAAACTGGTGCCATTTATGACACTTCTTTAGATAATTTTTTGCCTAAACTTGATTATTTATCACTTCATATACCTAAAACTCCTGAAACTAATAATATTATAAATAAAGATAATTTATGCAAAATGAAAAATACTGCTATAATTATAAATTGTTCAAGAGGTGGACTTGTTAATGAAGAAGATTTAAAAAATGCATTGGATAACGGAGTGATAGCTGCTGCTGCTGTTGATGTTTTTGTAAATGAACCTAAAATAGAAACTTGTCCTTTAACAGAATATAAAAAAGATAATTTGATAATTACTCCTCATCTCGGAGCAAGTACAAAAGAAGCTCAGATAAATGTTGCTTTAGATGTTGCTAAACAGATAAAATTGGTATTGTCTGGAGGCTATACTGAATCAGCAGTTAATATACCTTCTCTTAATCCTGAAAAATTAGAGCCTGTTAAAGATTATATGAAGATAGCTGAAAATGCAGGAGAGATGATAATGCAGCTTGCAAATGGTAAAATAAAATCTCTTGAAATAACAGTTCAGGGAGATTTAATTAATTTAGATATTCAGCCTCTCGAAGTAGCTATATTGAAAGGTGCATTATCCTATATGTTCCAAGATGTTAATTATGTTAATGCTCCTTATCTTGCAAAGCAAAGAGGAATAGAAGTAAAAACTATAAAATCAGAAGTACCTTCTACTTTCACAGGAATATTAAAAGTAAAATTAATAACTGATAAAGATACAACCAGTGTATCAGTATCATTGATAGCAAAAAATATTGCTAGAATAGTGAAACTTAATGATTATGATGTAATAATAAAACCTCAGTCTCATATATTAGTTGTACCTCATATAAATCAGCCTGCAATGATAGCTAAAGTTGCAACTGTGCTTTCAGGAGATGGAATTAATATAGGTTCAATGAGTGTATCAGAAAATATTAAGGGAAGTAATATGTCTATAATGGCTATTAATGTTGATAGAGGTATAGGAAATGATGTTATAACAAAAATATCTAATATAGACGGAGTTCATGAACCTAAATATGTAAGACTTACAGCGGAATATACTTTATAATTAAAGTCATAAAAGGATAAATAAAATGAAATTAGCAGTTTTTGATTTTGATTCTACTTTAATGGATGGAGAAACTCTTGATATTATTGCAAAAGAAACCAATTTTTCAAAAAAGATTTCTGAAATTACAGCTAGAGGAATGAGAGGGGAGTTAGATTTTTTTGAAACTCTTCAAATGAGAGTATCCTTACTTAAAGGAATAAAATTAGAAACTGTTAATGAAATTTGTAATTCTCTTCCTATAATGAGTGGGGCTAAAGAAACAATTGAAGAGCTTCATAAAAAAGGATATAAATGCGTATGCTTTTCAGGCGGATTTAAAAATGCTACTGTAGCATTTGCTGAAAAACTTAATTTGGATGCTGAGTTTTCAAATATATTTCATGTCAAAGATAATATACTTACAGGGCATGTAGGCGGTGAAATGATGTTTTCTGATAGTAAAGGCAATATGCTTTTTACATTGCAGAAACTTTTAAATATTTCTTATGATGATACTTTAGTTGTAGGAGATGGAGCAAATGATTTGAGTATGTTTAAATATGCTAAAAATAGAGTAGCATTTTGTGCTAAAGAAATACTAAAAAAAGAAGCAAGTATTATAATAGATAAAAAAGATTTAAGACTTATATTAGATAATTTAGATATATAGATTATTAATGATAATAAAAGAATTAAAAGGAGCTTTATATAAAATAAAACCCCTTATTAAAATATTAATTATCTTTTATCCATACTTACAAAATCCTGAGGCTCTATAACATTTTTATATGCAGGTCTTATTATTCTTCTATCATCAAAATTAAGTTCTTCTATTCTATGAGCACACCATCCTACTATTCTTGACATAGCAAATAAAGGAGTATAAATCTCTTTAGGTATTCCAAGCATATCATATATAAATCCAGAATAAAGATCAACATTAGCACAAACTCTTTTTTTATCACCTTTCACTTTGAGAATACATTCAACAGCTCTTTCTTCTATAAGCTCTAAAAATTGAAGTTCGCATTCTTTTTTCTTTTCTTTAGCAAGCTGACGTGCCAAATCTTTTAATATTACAGCTCTAGGATCTGATAAAGTATAAACAGCATGTCCCATACCATAAATTAATCCACTATTATCATAAGATTCTTTATTCAGCATTTTTATTAAATAATCATCAATTTCATTTTTATCTTCCCAATTGTCTATTACTTCTTTTAAATGAATAAACATATCCATTACCTTTGCATTAGCACCACCATGTAAATCTCCTTTAAGAGAACCAATACCAGCAGAAATACTTGAATATGTATCAGTTCTTGATGAGCTTGTAACTCTCACTGTAAATGTTGAATTATTACCGCCACCATGATCAGCATGAAGTATTAAAATCAAGTCTAACATTCTAGCCTCTAAAGGGGTGAATTCTTGTTTTAACATATATAAGAAATTTTCAGCTATAGAATATTTAGCTTTAGGAAGTGTTATATTTAAATATTTTTGATTAACACTATATTTATACATATTATAAGCATAAGCAATAACAGCAGGAAATCTTGCTATTAATTGTATAGACTGAAGCATCAAATTATCTAATGATAAATCTTCAGGATTAGGATCATGAATATACATTTCAAGTACACTTCTTGATAGTATATTCATAATATTTTGCCCCTCTAAATCTATTATATTCATAATAGTTTTTTTATCCAAATACATATTTTCAGATATAAGCTCTTTAAAAGAATTTAATCTCTCTTCATCAGGAAGTTTACCAGAAAGAAGAAGATAACAAACCTCTTCATATCCAAATCTATTATTTTTTAATATATCATCTGCTATATCATCTATACTGTATCCCCTATAATATAATTTACCGTCTATAGGATATACATTTCCATTTTCATCTTTTTCATATCCAACTACATCTCCTACATTTGTAAGTCCTACAAGTACCCCAGTTCCATCTTCATTTCTAAGTCCCTTTTTCACATTATATTTTTGAAAAAGTTCGCTATCAATTTTTATACGCTTACTAGAATGATCGTATAGTTTATAAAGTAGATATTCTTTTTTCACAATAAAATCCTTTAAAAATTATTTTAATTTATAAAATATAATGTATATTTTTCTAAATTATATTAGAGAAATAATTTTTTCTCCAAACTCTTTAGTACCAAGTGCAGTACCATTGTCCATAAAGCTTGCCAAATCTTCAGTAGCATATCCATTTTCAAATGATTTTTCTAAAGCATTTATTATCAATTGAGCAGCTTCATTCATATTGAGATATTCCAATGCCATAACAGAAGATAATATTAATGAACAAGGATTAGCCTGATTTTTTCCTGCTATATCAGGTGCTGTTCCATGAGTTGCTTCAAAAATAGCATGTCCAGTTCTATAATTTATATTTCCTCCGGGTGCTATTCCTATTCCTCCAACCATAGCAGCAAGCTGATCTGATATATAATCACCATTCAAATTTAATGTTGCTATTACGGAATAATCTTCAGGCTTTAATAATGTATTTTGTAAGAATGCATCTGCTATATTATCTTTTATTATAATTTTTCCATTTTCTTTAGCTTCTTTTAATTTTGCTTTAGCCTTATCTTCTCCGAACTCTTTTTTTATTTCAGTATATTCTTCCATAGTAAAAGTTTTATCAGCAAATTCTTTTCTTGCAAGTTCATATCCGTATTTTTTGAATCCACCTTCAGTAAATTTCATTATATTTCCCTTATGCACCAAAGTAACAGAAGGAAGTTTATTTTCTATAGCATATTCAATTGCAGAGGCTATTAATCTTTTAGAACCTTCTTCAGATACAGGCTTTACTCCGAAAGATGAAGTTTTTGGGAATCTTACTTTATTTACCCCCATTTCATTTTTTAGAAAATTATAGAATTTTTTAGCTTCTTCAGTTCCTGTTTTCCATTCTATGCCTGCATATATATCTTCAGTATTTTCTCTGAATATCACCATATTAACTTTATTAGGCTCTTTAATAGGGGAGGAAGTTCCTTTAAACCATCGAACAGGTCTTAAGCAAACATATAAATCCAAAGTCTGACGAAGAGCAACATTAAGAGAACGCATACCTTCACCAACAGGAGTAGTTAGAGGTCCCTTTATACCTATTAAATATTCCTGAAAAATTTTAATAGTTTCATCGGGGAGTGGAGTTCCTAATTTTTTTTGTGCCTTATCTCCAGCAAGGACTTCAAGCCATTCAATAAACTTTTCTCCATTATATGCTTTATTTACAGCTTCATTAACAACCATTTGAGAAACTGGTGTAATTTCAGCACCAACTCCATCACCTTTTATAAAAGGTATTGTAACTTTATTTGGTATTATTAATTTACCATTTTTCATTTCTATTTTACTCATAATAACTCCTATTGTTATATGTTCACTTCGTCTTATTGATAATAAAAATTGTTTATTATTTTTATAATGTTAAAGCGAATATATTTATAATTAATTTTTCATTAGAGTGTTTAAAGCCCCTCCATTTTTAAACCATTCAATTTGTGCTTCATTATATGTATGTACAGCCTCAAATCTATCTTCTTTTCCATTTTCATGAATTACTATAATTGTAAGATTTTGTTTAGGACTGAAATTATCAAGCCCCAATATAGTTATTTTATCTTTTTCCTCTATCTTATAATAGTCATTTTTATCTTTAAATGTTATAGCTAGCATTCCTTGTTTTTTAAGATTTGTTTCATGTATCCTTGCAAAACTTTTAGCTAATACTGCTTTTACATTTAAAAATCTAGGCTCCATTGCAGCATGTTCTCTACTTGAACCTTCTCCGTAATTTTCTTCAGCTATTACTATAGAAGATATATTTTTATTTTTATATTCTTTTGCTGTTTTTGAAACTTCTTCATAATTATTATTTAATTGATTGAATACACTATTAGTTTTATCATTAAAGAAATTAACAGCACCCATTAACATATTGTCTGAAATATTTTCTAAATGTCCTCTAAATTTTAACCAAGGTCCAGCCATTGATATATGATCTGTTGTACATTTACCTTTAACTTTTATTAAGAGAGGCATATTATTAAAATTATCGATATTAAATTTATCGAAAGGTTTTAATAATTGAAGACGCTTAGAATCTTTATCTATTATTATTTGAACATTACTGTCTGGATTAGTTTGTATTTTTTTATTTTCTACATTTAATCCGTTTTTAGGTAAAGCTATTCCAAGAGGTGCATCGAGTTTAACTTCTTTACCTTCTTCATTTATAAGAGTATCTTTGAGTGGATTGAATCTTAAATCCCCTTCTATACTCAAAGCCATAACAGTTTCTGGAGAAGCTACAAATGCATGAGTATTAGGATTACCATCTGCTCTTTTAGCAAAATTTCTATTGAAAGATGTTACTATTGAATTTGCTCTTGTATTATCAGATTCTTCTCTATTCCATTGTCCTATACAAGGTCCGCATGCATTAGTCATAATAGTAGCACCTATTTTTTTGAAGTCGTCTATTATACCGTCCCTTAAAGCGGCATTATAAGAAGCTTCAGAACCCGGATTAATTATTATTTTTGATTTTACTTTTAATTTTTTATCTATAACTTGTCTAGCTATAGAAGCTGCCTTACTTAAATCATGATAAGAAGAATTTGTGCATGAACCTATGAGTCCTACTTCCATAGCTGTAGGATATTTATTTTCTTCAACTTTTTTAGCAAACTCGCTTATAGTACAGGCAGCATCAGGTGTAAATGGTCCGTTTAAGTATGGTTCTAATTCGGACAAATTAATTTCTATTATTTTATCATAATATTTTTCAGGATTTTTATATACTTCATCATCAGCCTTTAAATTATCAATATTTTTATCAGCAAGCTCAGTAATTTCTTTTCTTCCTGTAGAAATTAAATATTCTTTTATATTATTATCATAAGGGAATATTGAAGTAGTGGCTCCAACTTCAGCTCCCATATTACAAATAGAAGCTTTTCCAGCAGCGGATAGAGTAGAAGCACCTTCTCCAAAATATTCTATAATAGAGTTAGTTCCTCCTTTTACAGTAAGAAGTCCTGCTAATTTTAATATAACATCTTTTGCACTAGCCCAGCCATTTAAAGAACCTGTTAATTTTACTCCTATTATATTAGGTATTTTTAATTCCCATTCCATGCCAGTCATAACATCAACTGCATCAGCACCTCCTACACCTATAGCAAGCATTCCAAGTCCCCCAGCATTAGGAGTATGTGAGTCTGTACCTATCATCATTCCGCCTGGAAATGCATAATTTTCTAATACTATTTGATGTATTATTCCTGAACCTGCCTCCCAAAAACCTAATCCATATTTCTTAGCAACACTTTCCAAAAAATTATAAACTTCTTTATTTATACTGAGGGCATTTTTCAAATCTTCCTCAGCACCTTTACATGCTTCTATTAAATGATCGCAATGTATTGTAGCTGGCACTGCTGAAGAAGTTTTTCCTGCATTCATAAATTGCAGTAATGCCATTTGAGCTGTAGCGTCCTGCATTGCAACTCTGTCTGGTCTAAAATCTGCATAGTCTTCTGATCTTTTGAAATTTTGTATATTATCTTCATTATATAAATGCAAATATAAAATTTTTTCTGATAATGTTAATGCTCTATTTAATTTTGTCTTTATGATATTTATTTTATTAGAATAATTTTCATAAAACTTTTTTATCATTTCTATATCATATACTTCCATATTATAACCATCCCTAAATAAATATTGATATGTAGTATTACTATATAACAATATTAGTTTTTTATCAATAGTTTTATATTTTTTATTTTTAGGGTTATAATATTTATTTTTTATTATTTACATGTGAAAATATTTATTAAATATCAATTGTTTATTTACAAAAGTTAAATTTTCTTATATAGTTATTATTATTACTATTATTTAAGGTTTCTTATGTTTTCTATTATAGAAGAGTTTAAAAAATTTATTATGCGTGGGAATATATTGGATATGACCGTAGGTATAGTAGTGGGGGGCATCATTTACAAGGATAATTAATTCTTTTGTACAGGATATATTAATGCCTCCTATAGGTTTAATATTAAGCGGTATAGATTTTTCTAATATATTTATAGTTATTAAAAAGGGTATAGAAAATGCAGGACATTATCATTCTATTGAAGCTGCTAAGAGTGCTGGTGCTATAGTGATCAGTATTGGTGTTTTCATTAATACTATAATAAGTTTTTTAATTACATCCATATCAATATTTATAATCATAAAAATATTTAATAAAATACAGGAAAAAATTATAAAAAAAGATAATGATGAAAAAGGAAAAAAAGAAAAGAATTGTCCATATTGCTGTTCCACAATTAGTATAAATGCTATTAAATGTCCTAATTGTACATCCGATTTGACAATTAAATAATATATTTTACACACTGATAGCATTACTATATGTAATATTTTTATGATTTCATAGTAAAAAAATGTGATAGCTATTTACATATTAATTTTTTTGTATATATTATATAATATAAAATATATTATTAATTTAGGAGAGATGGATGGAAAAAAAGTTTAAACTTGGACTTGTTCCTAGACTAATTATTGGAATTTTACTTGGTATATTTTTTGGACAGCATTTTATACCTGAAGTAATATCCAGAATCATTGTTACAGCATCTGGAATATTCAGTTCATATTTAAAATTTGTAATACCTTTGATGATAGTTTCTTATGTATCTATGGGTATAGCAGATTTAAGAGAAGGCTCTGGATTTTTATTGCTTGTAACTTGTCTTTTAGCTTATGGATCTACTTTGATAGCTGGTTCAGCTTCATTTTTGGTATCTTTTAATTTATTTCCTAGCTTTATGAGTGCTGATGATATACAAAGAATAGCAGCGGCAGCTGGAAATTCAGTTACTCCTTATTTATCAATAAGTGTTACACCACTTTTAGATACTTTGGCAGCTGTTTTATTTGCATTCATAATAGGACTTGGAATATCTTCTATGAGAGGTAAAGAAATAGGAGATTATCTATATCATGTTTTCAAAGAATTATCAACTATAATAGATAAAGTGTTAAGAGTATCTATAATTCCTCTTTTGCCTTTATATATATGTGGTACTTTTGTAGATATGACTAGATCTGGAAAAACTTTTGTTATATTAGGTATATTATGGAAAGTATTCATAGTTGTAATCATTATGCATTTATTATATTTATTTATAGTTTTTTTAGTATCAGGTTCAATTGGAAAGAAAAATCCTTTTATGCTTATGAAAAATCAAATAGCAGGATATGCTACAGCTTTAGGTACTCAATCATCAGCTGCCACTATACCTGTTAATTTACAATGTGCAGAAAAAGATGGAATATCTGAGCAAATAAGAAATTTTGTTGTTCCTCTTTGTGCTAATATTCATATGGCTGGTTCTATGATAACAATTACGGCATGTGCTACAGCAGTATGTTTAATGAATAAAATTCCTATAACTTATAGTAGTATACTTCCATTTATTGCTATGCTTGGTATTGCTATGATAGCTTCGCCTGGTGCTCCTGGAGGTTCTATAATGACAGCTTTACCATTCCTTTATATGGTTGGTCTTGGTGGTCCTGACAGCCCTTTAAGTGCAATAATGGTTGCTTTATATATAACTCAAGATTCTTTCGGTACAGCTTGTAATGTATCTGGAGATAATGCTTTGGGTGTTATAATTGATACAATCTATAAGAAAAAAGTTGTAAAGACTGAAGCATAATTTTAATAAGCTGTCTGTTAATTAATTTTAATAGGCAGCTTTTAATCATTAATTCATATTCAAATCTATAACGATGTCTATTTCTGTAATTGAGCAGTTTAATCTCTTGGCTATTTCTTCTTTATTTAATCCCTCTTTGTAAAGCCTAATTATATCATCGTTTTTATTATTACCTTTAATTGAGTTTTCTAATGGTTCATTTACCAATGCTATAGTTTTATCTTCTATAGGTTTATCATATATTGCCATATTAGTTTTTATTGTTTTATCTAATTTGCTTCTTAATTTTTCTATAACTTCTTTTCTTGCCTCATCATCTATGGCTTTTACGGCAGTATCTATATTATTTTTTTTAGGTTTAGATTTTATTTCTTCTCTATTAGTTTTAGTTTCGGTATTTTTTTCTTCTTTATCTTTCTCTTCTTTTTTATTCGACTTTACACTATTATCATCAACTCTTATATCTAATTTTTTATTTTCATTTTGAATATTTTCATTTTCTTTGATATCATCATTTTTCTCAATAATAACTTCTATCTGTTCATTTTTTTGATTTTTATTTTCTTTTTCATTAATCGTTTCTTTAAGATTTTTATTACTTTTATCTTGAAAACCATTTAATTCTTTAATTAATCTATTTGCTCTTACTATAGAGTCTTCCAATATTGATATTCTAGATAATGCTATATTGTTAAATTCTTTAACTAAAGCTTCTATTTCTTCTCTAGCTTTAGTCATAGTTTCTTTTTCTAATCTATCTCTAGCTTTTGAAACTATATAAATATAAAAAAGCGGTAGGGTAACTGCTAATATAACTATATTGATCATTACACTTATTAAAATTTGCATAGTAAAATAGTAAAATTGATAGTAAATTATCCTAAAAGATCTATTCTTGAGCCTTTAGTCTGTTCCGTTGCTGAAACCTCTTCTATCTCTACAATATTACTCACTTCCTCATTATCAATATTTTCTGCCATTTTCTTTTTGTTTTTCTTTCTATATGACATATAGCCTTGATCTTTAGGTCTTTGCTTATCTTTTTTTTCTTTTACTCTAGTTTCATCAGAAATATTTTCGGATTTTACAACAGTTGAATCTTTTATATAAGAATCCCTATGTATATCTCTATCTTCTGATTGCATAGCTATAGTTTTAGCAGCCATTTTGGTATGTTCCATACGCCCTATATGAGATTGCTGCATATATAATTGTTGCAAGTCTAAAGGTGCTATAGGCATTTTTTTAATCTCCGTATAATATGCCTTAAATTTATATCCTATATATTTAATATATACTTTTTTACTATTATTTCAAGTAAAAAAATAAATATATACATTATATATAACAATTTTTAGTATTTTTAATAAAATTATTGTTACTATTTTTTATAAATAGAATATGCATAACATATAATAGCACTTGCAGCAGATACATTTAAAGAATCGAAATCATTTACTGAGTTTATAATAATACTTCCGTCAGAATTTTTCTTTAAAATCTCTCTCACTCCGCTATGTTCATTTCCCAATATAATTGCAGTAGGGGAATTGAATTTAAAATTTTCTATAGGTGTTTCACCTTTTTCACTAGCGTAATATATCCAAAATCCTTTATCTTTCATTAAATCAATGACTCTACTCAAATTAGTTTCTATAGAAATAGGAAGATGATAAGCAGCACCAGCTGAAATTTCATAAACCTTTTCATTAATAGGAGCTGAATTATCTTTAGGGATTATAATACCTGCAGCATCAAAAAAATAAGCATTTCTAATAATAGCTCCTAAATTATGAACATCAGTTATAGAATCCAATATAAATATTAATGGATTTTCATTTTTATCTAATGCTTTTTCCATAAAACTATCTATACCTATTTCAGCATTTTCTTTTATATCAGCAGCTATTGAATATATCTTACCTATGATTTTTTCCATTTCATTTTTATCTACATTTTTTATATTTACTTTATTTTTTTCAGCTAATTTAAGAATTTCCTTTTCTCTTTTTGAAATTGGAAATTTTACATATAAAGTTTGAACTAAATCTTTTGAAATGGCTTCAACTATTGAATTTTTACTTGTTATGAACATTATTTATTTTCCTAAATTTTTATTAAAAAATTATTAATTTAATATTATTTGATTTTATCATATAAAGCATCTATCTTATCCTTATATGCTTCCATAACATTAGCTCTTTTTATTTTTAAAGACTGAGTTAAAAGCCTATTTTCTATAGTAAACTCTTCATCTGTAATTATGATTTTTGCTATAGATTCATATGGTCTAAATCCATTTTTATAGTTGATAAGATTATCCAAGTCATCTCTTATTAATTTATAAACTTCTTTTGAAGATGCTAGAGTTTTTTCATCATAAGAAATTTTATGTTTATCAAAATAATCTTTTATATTATCTTTATTTATTACTACAATAGCTCCAGTAGCAGATTTGTCCTGACCTACAAGCATAATTTGTGAAATATAAGATGATTCCATTGCTTTATTTTCTATAGGCTGAGGCTCCACATTTTCACCTGTAAGAAGTACTATAGTTTCTTTAGCTCTTCCAGTTAGAACTATTTCACCTTGCTGAGTATATGTTCCTAAATCTCCAGAATTAAAGTAATCATTAATTTTAGCCTGTTCGGTTAATTGAGGATCTTTATAATATTCTTTAAATACATTAGGACCTTTTATATAACAAACTCCCATAACTCCTTCTTTGCAAACATTTCCATCTTTATCTCTAACTTCTATTTTTACTTCAGGTATTGGACTTCCGCATGTTCCTCTATAATTTTTATAAGGAGATCTTAATGTAACAACTGGAGAAGTTTCTGTTATTCCCCATCCTACAATCAAATTAATGCCTACAGCTTCAACAAAATCTTCTATATACATAGGTAAAGCACCGCCTCCTGATATTGTAAGACGCATTTTACCTCCAGTTAATTCCTGT
>NZ_JARHYI010000131.1 GCF_029258575.1 Brachyspira sp.
AAGGCAATGAAATGAGATGCAGATTAATAGGTGCTAAAGAAAATACCAATTTGACAAATGATCAGAATAAAGATGCTGATAACAAATTAAGAGGCTTAGTTTATCAGTTAATAAATTATGTTCATACTTCAAACAGAGATTTATTTTTGAGCAATGTTACAAGACTTTATGCGGGAATGAATTTAAGTATACCAAGTATATTTTTAAATATTTTTAAAAGCGATGAAGAGTTTAAGACTATAGGAAATTCTTATATACTAGGGCTCAAAGGTTCATTCTATGATGATAAAGATAAAAATGACATATAATAAATAATAATTATTTTAATTAAAGGAGAATAAAAATATGGAAAATAAAGGTATTACTTTAAGCATAATATTTGAAGCAGAAAGTGCAAACTATGGAGAGAGTTTTGGAAACATAAGCTCTTTAAAAAAGTTAAGCAGAGGAGACGGAAACAGCTATAGTTATATATCAAGGCAGGCATTAAGATATAATATTATAAATCAATTAGGCTGGGATAATACAAAAGTTTCTAATGCTGATAAAGTTGTTCAATTTGAAAAAGATGCTTCTATTAAAGATTATCCTGAAATAGATTTTTTCGGATATATGAAAACTGGTAAAAATAGCGTTAATGGTTCTTCAAATACTAGAAATGCAGTTGTTAGATTAAGCAATGCTGTTGCTTTAGAAAGTTATAATTCTGATTTGGATTTTCTTACGAATATGGCACTTGCCAAAAGAGGAGCTATGGATAATGCTATTGCTCAAAGTGAAATACATAAATCATACTATACATACACTGTAACTATAGACTTAGATAAAGTTGGAATAGATGAAATTATAAAAGATAAAGAAAATAATAAAGACAAACATGAAATAGATAATAAAGAAAAAGCAAAAAGAGTAAAAGAGCTTTTAAAGATATTAAAAACTTTATACAGAGATATAAGAGGAAGGAGAGAAAATTTAAGTCCTATATTCATAATAGGAGGAGTTTATAATATAAAAAATCCTTTCTTTGAAAATAGATTGAAAGTTTATAAAAATAATTTAGAAATAAAAACTATAAAAGATGTTCTTGATTTAGACAGTGAAATAAAGGATAACACTATATGCGGATTAGTAGATTCAATATTTTCAAATAATGAAGAAATAAAAAAAGAATTAAATGTAAAAACTGTATCTTATGTTATAGATGAATTATCTAAAAAGGTTGATGAGTATTATGTATGATAATATAACAAGAGCAATTAAATTAGAATGTTATCAGAATATGACAAATTATAAAAGACCTTCCAGTATACAATTTCAGGAAAGTTTTAAACTTCCTCCATATTCTACTGTTATAGGAATGATTCATAAAGTTTGTAATTTTGCAGACGGATATAGAGAAATGAAAATAAGTATTCAGGGAGAAACTAAAAGTTCATTGACTGATTTGTATACTAGGTACTTTTTTGGAATAAAATATGATTCTCAAAGGCATCAACTAAAAGTCAAAAATGATGATGGAAGTTTTGACGGCATAACTAAGGGACTGGGATATACTGAAGTTATAGTTGATGTTAATTTAATTATTCATATTGTACCTGAAGATGAAAGTTTATTTGATATTATTGAAAATGGTTTAAAAAGACCTTCTGTATATCCTGCTTTAGGACGCCATGAAGACATTTTAAGAATTGATAATGTAAGTATTGTAGAACTTGAAAAAACTGATGAAATAGAAATGCTTTATGATGCTTATATGCCTTACAGTATGATTGACAATATAAGAAATAAAGAAGAATTAATGGGTACTGTTTATAATTTGAATAAAGTTTTTGATATCAACAAAAAAACTAATATAAGATACTGGAAAGAAAAAGTTAAAGCTAAATATATAAATAGAGGAAGTGTATTAACTTTTAAAAAAGATGTAATCAAAGAAAAAAATAGTAAATTAGGATTATTTTTAGCATAATGAAAAAAGAAAATTTTTTAGCTAAAAGCAATAAATATAATGATTCATATTATACAGAGAGTATTGAAAAACATACTAAAAATCTTATAAAATTATTTGAAGATTTTAAAAGTATGTATGAAAAATATTTTAATGAAAAAGAATTAGAGCTTATAAAAATAGCATGCGAAACTCATGACTTGGGAAAAATGAATTATAAATTTCAAAAGAAAATTTATAAAAGTATAAATCAAAACTTTGAAATTAATAATGACTTAGAAAAATTATATAAAGAGTTAAATATTGAAGAAATTCCGCATGGTATTTTAAGCTGTGCTTTTTTGAATATTAATGAATTAGAAGAAAAATTTTCAGAAGATGAGATAAAAGCATTATCAAGTGCTGTTTATAATCATCATACAAGAAAAGCTTTGAATAATAATGGTTTAGAAATAACTTCAGCTGACATAAAAACAATTGTTGATAACGATATTTCATTTTATAAAAAAAATTATAATGATAAACTCAAATGCAGATATTTAGCTGTATCAATGAATGTTATAAAAGAGAATTATAATCCTTCTTATGATATTTGGAAAAATTATATCATTATAAAGGGGATGCTTAACAAAATAGATTATGCGGCTAGTGCTTATGATAAGGAAATTGAAATAGAAAGCGATGATGCTTCTAAAAAAGTTTTAGAAAAGTTTAAGCCTAATGAATGCCAAGAGTATATGCTTCAAAATCAAAATAATAATATAGTTGTGATTGCTTCTACTGGTATTGGAAAAACTGAAGGGGCTTTGCTATGGGCTGGAAGTTCAAAAACTTTTTATACGCTTCCTTTGAAAGTGTCTATCAATGCCGTTTATGATAGGATTAAAGAAAATTATTATGATAGTGAAAAAATAAATTTCTTACATTCCGACAGCATTAATGATATGCTGGATAATGATATGAGTATTGATGATGTGCTTGATAAATATAATAAAAGTAAAAAACTTTCTTTTCCTTTTACTGTTTGTACTATAGATCAGCTTTTTTATTTTGTGTTTAAAGCTTTAGGAACAGAAATTTTCCCAGCAACTTTGAAATATAGTAAATTAATAATTGATGAAATACAATCTTATACTCCTGAAATAACTGCTTTTATAATTTACGGTCTTAAAGTAATAAATGATATAGGAGGAAAGTTTTGCATTATGACTGCCACACTTCCCCCTATAATAAAAAAATTGATGGAAGAAAATAATATTAAATTTGAAATGCCCAATAATGCTTTTTTTAAACTTGATAATAATAAAAAAAGTATTAAAAGGCATTTTATAAAATTCATTAATGAAAAAGAATTTGATTATAATAAAATATTGAAAAGTTCTGAAAATAAAAAAGTTTTGATTATATGCAATACTGTAAAACAGGCTCAAAAAGTTTACGGCAAATTAAAACATTTGATTAAAGAAGAAAATAATAATATTGAAATCAATCTTCTTCATTCAATATTTATAATGAAAGACAGAAAAGCAAAAGAAAAACAAATAAAAAACTTTGCTCCTAATGATGAGAATAAAAGAGAGGAAACTTTCGGTATATGGATATCAACTCAAATAGTAGAGGCTAGTTTGGATATAGATTTTGATGAACTTCATACTGATATGTCTGCAGCTGACAGTTTGCTTCAAAGAATGGGAAGAGTTTACAGAAACAGAGATTATAAAAAAGATGAACCTAATATATTTATTTATAATAGTGAAAATGGTGTTCCTTATGTATATGATAAAGAAATATATAAACGATCTGTTCATTATATAAAAAGCTATGATAATAAAATATTTACAGAAGAAGATAAACAGGATTTTATAAATAAAGTTTATGATTATGATGAATTAGAAAAAAGTAAATATTTAGAAAAAATAAAGGAGGCTTTAAAAAATATTACAAATCTTACTCCAGCATCTATTGCAAAAGGAGAATGCGATACATTATTTAGAAAGATAGATAATGTAACAGTAATGCCACTAAGTATTTACGAAGATTTAATTAGTAAAGAAAATAATATAATAAAAGAATATGAAGAATTATTAAACTTAAAAAAGTTAACTAAAGAAGATTATGAGAAATTAATAAGAAAGAAAAAAGAATTATTAGGCTTTACAACTTCTATAAAAACTTATAAAAGATTACAAAATGATACAGGTATTAAAGAAATAAATTTGGGCATAAACAAAACGAATAAAATATTTATTGTTGATTTAGAGTATAATAAAGAATTGGGACTCCTTGATAAAAAAGATGATTCTATGATATGGGATTAATATATTATATGATAGATAATGAAAATATAAATTATGTAACAGGTACAATTTATTCTTATAGTTTTTTATGTATGAGAAAGGTTTGGCTATCTTATCATAATTTATCTTTTGAAACTGAAAATGAGCTTGTGCAGATTGGAAAGTTTATTGATGAAAATACATATTCAAATCAAAAACATAATTTTATGATAGACGGTAAAGTGAATATTGACTTTTTAAAAAATAATGTGGTGCATGAAATAAAAAAGTCAGATAAAGAAAAACAAATGGCTATTAATCAAATAAAATATTATTTGTTTATATTGAAGCAGTATGGGTTTGATAATATAAAAGGAGAATTAAATATACCATCAAAAAGATACAAAGAAGAAGTAATTCTTGAAGAAGGCGATGATAAAAATATTTTAGAGCATCTTGAACTTATAAACAAAATTATAAAAAGTAATGATATTCCAGAAACTATAAATATAAGAGCATGTAAAAAATGTGCTTATTATGAGTTTTGCTATATATAGGAGGAGTTATTTTTATGAGTAAATCTTATTATTTGTTTTCAAGCGGAGAACTTAAAAGAAAGGATAATACTTTGCAGTTTGTAAAATCAAGCGGAGAAAAAAGAGATTTACCTATAGAAGTAATTTATGATATATATGTTTTTTCTGAAGTTACAATAAATACTAAACTGCTTAATTTCTTATCACAGATGGGAATATGTGTACATTTTTTTAATTATTATGAGTTTTATTCCGGAAGTTTTTATCCTAGAGAAAAATTAGTTTCAGGAGATCTTCTTGTTCAGCAGGTAATGCATTATAGTGATTATGATAAAAGAAGTTTTCTTGCTAAGCAATTTGTTTATGGAGCTACAGATAATATATTAAGAAATTTAAAATATTATGATAATAGGGGACGTGATTTAAAAGAAGAAATTGAATCTATAGAAAAACTAAAATCAAGTTTAAATAACTATTATAATATTAATGAAATAATGGGTATAGAAGGCAATATACATAAAGTTTATTATAGTTCTTGGAAAAAAATAATTAATCAAGAAATAGATTTTGAAAAACGTGTAAAGCGTCCTCCCGATAATATGATTAATTCACTTATAAGTTTTTTGAATTCTGTATTATATACGAAAGTATTATCAGAAATTTATAAAACACAATTAAATCCTACTATAAGCTATTTGCATGAACCGTCTGTAAAAAGATTTTCTTTATCTCTTGATACAGCAGAAATTTTTAAGCCATTAATTGTAGATAGATTAATATTTACTCTTCTCAATAAAAATATGATAAGTGAAAATGATTTTGATAAAGAAAGCAATTTTTTAAGACTTAAGGATAAAGCTTTAAAAATAATAATGGATGAATTAGAAAATAGATTGAAAACTACAATAAAACATAGAAGTTTGAATAAAGATGTATCATACAAACATTTGATTAGATTGGAATTATATAAAATTTCAAAACATTTGCTTGAAGAAAAAGAGTATAAACCTTTTGTAATATGGTGGTAGATAAATGTATTTGATATTAGTTTATGATATACAGACAGACGATGAAGATGGAGCCAAAGTTTCTAGGACAGTTTTTAAAATTTGTAAGGCATATCTTAATCATATACAAAAATCTGTATTTGAGGGAGAACTCTCTAATGTACAGTATTTAGAATTAAAAAATAAGCTCTTTGATATTTTAAGAAAAGAAAAAGATTCTTGTATAGTTTTTAAAAGCCGTAATGAAAAATGGTTAGACAAAGAATTTTTGGTAGAAGAAAGTATTGACAAGACATCTAATTTTATATAAAATATGATTGTCGTTGATGTCTTATTATTAAAAAATAATGGTTTATCGACAGATAATTTTTATAAAAAATATATTTATTAACTGTTTGATAATTATGCTTTGCTGCATATTTAGGATTTTGCAGTATAAATTATCAAATATGTATAAGTATACGGGTTTCTAATCTATCCATACTGGAATGTAAATGAACGTGAACAAGTCGACATTGCTCCTGTTCTTCAGGTTTCTAATCTATCCATACTGGAATGTAAATTATGGGATTATTACGGTTTTGAATTGAATGTTGACGGTTTCTAATCTATCCATACTGGAAT
>NZ_JARHYI010000137.1 GCF_029258575.1 Brachyspira sp.
AACTCAAAAGCCCTCCTCCAAATAATGGTGAAGCCCATTCTATATCAAGTCCGTTATTTTGATAATATAAAAACATACTTATAGCTCTGGATTCTATTTGACCATAATCATGTCCTATATAGGGATAATTACTATTTAAAAGAAATATATTAGATAATGAAGTTAATAAACAAAAAAATATAAAAATAAATATTTTCTTTTTCTTATCTAAAACTACATTACAAATATCATTATTCGATTTTATTATATATACAAATAAAAATACAAATAAAACTGTAAATAAATAAAATATAAATCTCATAATATACCCCTAATCAATCTTATTTTTAATAATATATTCAGGTCTTTTTTTAATTTCAGTAAATATGTTTGCTAAATACTCGCTGATAATAGATAAAGAGATAAGCTGGAAACCTCCTATAAAAAGAATTGTAATTATAATTGAAGCCCAGCCTTTAATTAAAACTTCTGGATTAAATAAATATAAATAAAATACTCTTATAGAAAATACTATAGCAATAAATATAGCTAATATACCCAAAAATAATGATATTCTAAGAGGCTTAACAGAAAAAGATAAAATTCCTGTCATAGCTAATATAAACATTTTTTTGATAGTATATTTTGTATGACCTGCAGCTCTTGCTTCCCTTTCATACTCAAAAGCCTTCTGTTCAAAACCCATCCAGCTTATAAGTCCTCTTATATATTTAGGGCTCTCTACAAAAGATTTATAACTTTCTATAACATTTCTATCAATTAATCTGAAATCCCCTGTATCAACAGGAAATTTTACCTCTGACAATAAATTTATTAAACGGTAAAACATAGAAGCAGTTAATTTCTTAAAAATAGACTCTCCCTTTCTTGAAATCCTTTTACCATAAATAATAGGAGTCTTTGTCTTCTCATATTCTTTTACCATATCCTGTATAATTTCAGGAGGATCCTGCAAATCTGCATCTATTATCACAGCAATATCTCCAGAGGCATTATGTATTCCGCAACTTACCGCAGCCTGATGTCCAAAGTTACGGGAAAAAGAAAATAATTTTACTCTTTTATCTTTATCATTTAATTTTTTTATTATCTCTTCTGTTTTATCTTTACTGCCGTCATTTACAAAAATAAATTCGCATTCATAGTCTAATAATTTTTGAGATACATTATTAATTCTTTCATAAAAAGTATTTAAAACTTCTTCTTCGTTATAGCATGGTATTATTACTGAAATCTTCATAATAAATATCCTATAATAAATATTGAATATCTATTAGAAAATATTTGCAATGACAATAAAATTGGTTTATTTGTTAATAAACTGATTTCTGATTTCTGATTTCTGATTTCTGATTTCTGATTTCTGATTTCTGATTTCTGATTTCTGATTTCTGATTTCTGATTTCTGATTTCTGATTTCTGATTTCTGATTTCATAATCATTTCCTAATTTAACATAGGCAAGTATTATACCATATAAAATATAAATTTCAATACTTTTTTAATAAAAATACTATTTATATTATTAAAATATATGTTATACTATCATAAAGCATTATAAATTAAATATTAATGCTAACTAAAAAATGGAGTTATATATGGCTAAAGTTAAATTTATGGAATATGATGAAGCTCAAGGAAAAGTAAAAGAAGCTTTCGACTATCATATCAAAAAAAGTGGAAGTGTTACAAACATGAAAAAAGCACTTCTTAATGATTATATAACTTATGATACTATGATGGGCTGGTACACTTCATATAACAGATTAGTTGAAGTTGTAGGAGAGAGAGCTGCTATGATTCTTGCTCATTCTGTTTCAACTACTAATGGATGTATATTATGTTCTTTATTCTTCATAAGAGATTTAAAAGCTATTGGAGATGATCCTAAAAATCTTAAACTAAATGAAAAAGAAGAATTATTATCTCAATTAGGTATGCAGATGGTAAAAGATCCTAATGGTGTAACTGATGATTTTATGAATAAATTAAAAAAACATTTTAATGATCAGGAAATAGTTGTTATAGTAGGATTTGTTTCTTGGATGATTGCTTATAATACTTTCAATTCAGCACTTGATATTGATTTAGATGAATCATTGGTAGGAATTGCTGTGGAATTTGAAAAGGAAACTTGGAGAGCAAAAAATAATTAATAATAAATAATTTTTTATAATTATTAAATTATGAAAAACATATTAATGGATAAATAGATGGTAAGCATCATCATCACAACAAAAAATTCTGAAAATTTTATTGCTGATTGTATAAATGCTGTAAAAAATTCTAATTATAAAGACACAGAAATCATATTAGTGGATAATAGCTCCACAGACAAAACTATAGAAATAGCAAAGTCATTAGGAGCTAAAACTTTTATTAAAGGTCCTGAACGTTCAGCTCAAAGAAATTATGGGGCTGAAATGTCAAATGGTGAGATAATAGGATTTTTAGATGTAGATATGACTTTGTCCGAGAATGTTATTAATGAATGTTTAGAAATTTTTGAAAATAATAAAAATGTAATGGCTATATATATACCAGAAAAAATTTATGGAAATAGTTTTTTTAATAGAGTAAGAAGTTTTGAACGTTCTTTTTATGATGCTACTGTTATAGATGCTGTACGTTTTTTTAGAAAAGAGGCTTTTATAAAAATAGGAGGTTTTGATTTAAATTTAAATGGTACAGAAGATTGGGATATAGATAGAAGAATAAAGCAAATAGGTGAAGTATCAATAATAAAATCTCCGCTTTATCATCATGAAAATCATACATTAAAACAATATATAGTAAAAAAAAGTTATTATGCCTCAAATTTTGATAATTACTTTGAAAAATGGGGACATGATAAAACAACCAAAAAACAATTCGGTATGTTCTATAGATATATAGGAGTTTATATAGAAAAAGGAAAATGGAAAAAATTGTTATCCCACCCTATTTATTCTATATCAATGTATTTTTTAAGATTTTTAATAGGTATTGTTTATGTACTTTCTAAATTCAATATTTCAAAAAAAGAAAATGTTTACAAGGATAAAAAATGAATAATAAAAAATTATTAATTATACTCTCAATAATTTCTATTATAATTGGTATACTTTTAAGATTTTATATTTATAATAAATCTATAGTCGGACATCCAGTAGGATTAGATGGAGAATATCAATTTTATCAGCTACAAAAACTCATTAATGAAAAAAAAATTCCAATAGAAGGAGTATTTTTAAATACTCCTAAAACTTATGATGATGAAGAAAATGCTAGAGTTCCTGGAGGATATTTTTATTTGTCATATATGTTTAAATATTTTTTAGGAGGAAAAACTTATGAAGGTGCGAGATTCATTAATATGATTACTTCTATACTGGTAAGTCTGATTTTTTTTATTTGGCTTTATAAAAGATTTAATCTTTTAACATTTGCTATAATAACAGCTTTAATGTCAGTTAATCCGTATTTTTTATATGCATGCAATTCTATATATAATCCTAATAATCCTTTAATATTATCATTTATATTTTTACCTGTACTTTACGAATATTTGTATAATGATAAAAAATTTATATATGCCATTTTATTATTTCCAATATTAGCTTTATCAGCACAATCTCATTTTTCTAATTTCTTTTCAATCATACCATCTTTAATAGTATTTTTAATAATAAGATGGAAGAAAGATACTAAAGAAAATATTATACCTTTATTAATTGGAGTATTTATATCATTTCTAACATATTTACCATATTTAATATATCAATTCCAAAATAATTTTGAAAGTTTATCTAAAATATTAGGAAGAAAATTAGAATTAGCAAGTAATTATATAATACAGCCTCCTCAAATATATTCTATATTTCTATTTATAACTAATGAACCAGGAGCAAAATATACAAATGGAATAAAAGATATAATTAATATATATTTTGGCAGTAATCCATTATATATTTTTAGTTTTATATTTTATATACTATCATTTGTATTTATTCTAATTGTTTTAATCCATACATACAAACATTTCTTCTCTAAAAAAATGATTACAGATGATGATAAAAAAACAAATACATTAAAAGATTTACTATTTTTCTACATAGTTTATATAGTTGCTACTGTAGTATTTTATATGCTAGGAGGTATTGGAGGAGGAAGACCTCATTATTTTTATTCATCATTTACTTTGGCATTTATACCCATAATATATTTTATAGAAAATATCAGATATACAAAAAATAAATACATAAATTATATTTGTCTTTATACATTTCTAAACTTAATATCAATAGTTATATATAAAATATAAAAATAATAAAAGCATAAAAATTTTGTTCATATACAATTAATAAACAAAATTTTGATGCATATATTATATTAATAAAATTATAAATTTAAAATTACTATTTTGTACTAGGTCCGAATTTAAATCCTAATTGCAAACCTATATCAAAGCTAGAATACGAAATATCATCAATTAACAATATATTATTATTAATAGCTCCGTCTATATCGTACAAATTAGATTCCATACCAAAATCATATCCTAAATACAAACCTATATTAAATGCTGTTTTCTCTGTGAAAAATATAGAATAATCAAAAGTTAATTTTATATAAGGTATTGCTATTGCTTTAAACATTCTTTTCATTCTATCAGAATCTAATTTTACATCCGTTTCTAATGAATGAAGTTTTGTATGCATATTTCCTGCTAAAGGAATTTTTACTCCTCCGCCGATACCAATAGCAAAATTATTAATATTAAATTTGGGAATTAATCCGAACTGCAAACTTTCATAAGTATATGTTTCAGAAATATTTTTATCAATTTTACTTATATATGAATATGTATCATGACTATAACCTACTTCCCCCAGTATACTTAATCCAATATTATCAGTGAATTTTATCATATAACCTAGCTGAGCAGTAACACCAACATCTAAACCAATACCAGCATTCTTTGAAAATTTATTTCGTATCGCTCCTCCCTGTATTATATCCTGATTTTCCGCATAATCTGTTAAATCATAATCATAAATACCCAAACTAATGCCAACAGGAACATTAATTATAAACTCAAATCCTCCTGCTGCAAATGATGTAAAAGAAATTGATATGAATATTAAAACAGAAAGTATTATTTTTTTCATAATATGTTAGCTCCTTTAATTATCTTTTAATTTAAATTTAACATTTTCAATTTATTTGACAATATCAAAATACTAATTTATAAAAATTTTACATGAAAAAATAGTTATAAACTATATGAAAAATCAAAATAAATAAAATTCGATTTTATACATTTTAATTTTTATAATATTGACAATTTATTTATTTATAGTATAAAGAATTAACATAATATTTTTAAATTATGAATTATAATAAGGGCAAATAAATGAAAAAAGGCAAAAAATCTGAAATAAAAAAATTAAAAGTGAAAACCCATAAAAATTTATTACTAGTAAAAAGTGAAAGTGAAGAAGATAAAAATAAATTAGAAATAATAAGAGATATACTAATCAATGATGAAAATAAAGATAAAGCAGATTTACATAATTATTTTTTAAATAATAAAGGTGAAGCTATATTCAAACATCTGCCTTTTTTTGATATATATGAAAGACACTTTTCTAAATACAGAGGAAAAGATATTAATATGATGGAAATAGGTGTTGGGAGTGGTGGAGCTGTAAAAATGTGGAGAGAATATTTCAAAAATAATAACAGCGAAGCTAAAGTAAATATATATGCTATAGACAAAAATCCTAAATGCAAACAATTTGAACAAGATAATATAAAAATATTCATAGGCTCTCAAGATAATAGAGATTTTTTGAAAGAAGTAAAATCACAAATACCAAAATTAGATATATTAATAGATGATGGTGGACATAGAATGCAGCAGCAGATAATAACTTTTGAAGAAATGTACGGACATATAAAAGATGACGGAATTTATTTATGCGAAGATGTTTATACTTCCTATTGGGATAATTTTGGAGGCGGATATAAAAATCCTAATTCATATATAGAATACACAAAAAATTTAATAGATTCTCTAAATGCATATTGGTCTACTGAAGAAGATGATTTATACCCTAATGAGTTTACTGAAAGCACCTACTCCATTCATTATTATGATGCAGTAGTGGTTATAGAAAAAAAGAAAAGAGATACAAGATATAATGATATATGTCAGCAGGCTATAATAGGAAAAACTAAAGAATAATCAATAATAATATTCTAAATAGCATCTCAATCTAATTTTTTACACATTTATGCATGTCAATAAAAAAAATTATAAGCATCTTTTTTATTTCTAAAACTTCAATATTTTCTTTTATAATTATCATAAAATATTAATACTACTAAATTATATAATAATTAAAGGAATATATAATTTTTTATAAAGAATATTTAATATATATATGTCTGAATGTTTTTTATACTTTATATTCCGATAATAATATAGAAATTAATAAAGTGAAATTAAGACTTTGGCTTAATTTGTTAATAGCAATATTAAAAGATAAAAATTGAGAGTGCTTACATTCATAAGGATATAAGGAGTTTAATTTTTATTATATAATAAAGTTAAGCATAACAGAAAAAGCGAGACGAAGCAGATAGTAAATTTATTTACTAGCTTATAAAAGCGAAGTCGAGCATAAAAATAAAAAAGCGAGACGAAGCAGCTAGTAAATTTATTTACTAGCTTATAAGAGCGAAGTCGAGCATAAAAATAATAAGAAAAAAATTATAAATGAATTTAATATTATTACGAGAATAGAAACGATATAATAGTAATTTCTATATTAAATATATAAAAAATAGGAGATAAAAATGAGAGTTACTGAACAAGCCCAATTTAATAGAACAGTTAGTACAATAAAAAGAAATTATAATGAGATGGAAGCATCTCAAACTAGATTATCTACTGGTCAAAGGGTGCAGTACCCTCACCAGAATGTTACTTCAACTATTAATTCTATATATTATAGAACTAGAATGTCTTCAGTAGACAGATATCAAAGCAATATAGTTGATGGTAAAGAAAAATTAAGCACCGCACATGATTCTATGTCAGCTATAACAGAAGCTTTGAATAGAGCAAGAGATTTAGCAGTTCAAGGTGCGAACAGTACTTACGGAGCCGATGACAGAGCTAAAATGGCTATGGAAGTAGAAGAAATGATAGAGAGAATATACGATATTTCAAAAACTCAAAGCAAGGGAGAATTTGTATTCTCTGGAACTAGTATAAAAACAGCACCTTTCAGAGCATTTTATGGACATGATGAAAAGGCTGGACGCTCTATAATAAAATCTGTTATGTATGAAGGCGATGGAAATCCTCAAAACAGAGAAGTAGAAAATGGACAGGTTATAAATGTAGCAACTCCAGGTAATTATGCTTTTTGGGGTACTGATATGGAAATAATATCTACAACTGATGCTTCTACTTATATTGCTGCAGAAGATCAGGATATTATGATAGATGATATGGTTGTAAACATTAAACAAGGCGATAATATAGAAGCTATAGTTCAGAGAATTAATGATGCTAATGGAAATGTAAGTGCTTCTATAGGAGATTTGAAAGGCGGAGAAAAAGTTATACAATTAAAAACAGGTACGCCTCATAAAATACTTTTACAAGATTTAGCTGGCGGTACTGTACTTCAGGATATAGGTTTGATTAGAGAAGGTGCTGCTAATAATCCTGAAAATAATTATGAGCCTAGTGCATTAGTTACAGGAAAAAGTGTATTTGAAAGTTTAATATACTTAAGAGATGCTATGCTTAATGATGATGTTAGAGCTATAGGAAGTGAAGCTTTGGGATATATAGATAGTTCATTAGATAATGTTGCAACTGTACAGGCTAATGCTTCTTCTAAAGTAACAAGACTTGATATGGGATATGCTAGTTTTGAAGATCAGAGATTATCTATTGAAGAGGCTTTGGCTAAAAATGAAAATATTGATTACTCTGAAGAAATTGTTAACTTCAATATGTGGCAGTATGCTCATAATGCTTCATTACAAACAGCTGGAAAATTGTTAGGCAGAACTCTTATGGATTATTTAAGATAATAAAAGATTAGATGCTGATAATATAAAAATTTTATAAATGTATAAAAGGAAATAATTTTATGCCAGAAATAGAATCTAGGATATTGGGAAAAATAGAAGTTTCAGATGATTCATTATATCATTTAAATGGTACTATATTAGCATTTGAAGACTATGATGAATTTTATCTAGTTAATATGGATGAAGAAGGAACTTTTAAAATACTGCAGTCTAAAGATGATAAAAATATATGTTTCATACTTATAGATCCGTTCTTAATATTTAAAAATTATGAACCTGATGTACATGATGATGATATAAAATATTTGGGTATAGAAAATAATGAAGATTTATACCTTCTTACCATTGTCAGCATTCCAAATAGTGATTTTAAAACTATGAGTGCTAATTTAGTAGCACCCGTAGTTTTTAATATCAAAAATCATAAAGCTAAACAATGTACCGTTTCTGGAGATAAATACACTACTAGACATTCTATTCTATTAGAAGATGAAAAGAATAATAAAGAAGAAAGGAGTTCATAACAATGCTTGTACTTTCTAGAAAAATAAATCAAAGCATAGTAATAGGCGATAATATAGAAATAATGCTTGTTGATATACGAGGCGATCAAATAAAGCTTGGAATTAATGCTCCTAAAAATGTAAAAATATTCAGAAAAGAGGTATATGAAGAAATAGAAAGCCAAAACTTAGAGGCTTCTAAAGAGGCTACCGCTGATAAATTGAATATTTTAAGTAATTTCGTAAAAAATAAATTAGGTAAAAATAATGATTGAATAATATTAAATCTATAGCTTTCATTCCTATTATATTATAATCAAAAGTCTTATTTTAATAACAATTATTTATTTTATTACTTATTCAAAAGAAAAATTATTTTATCAACTGCTGAATGGATTAATTAAACCGCCATTTCTTATCAAATTAATAGGCGTCAAAATAATATATGATATTATAAAATTGAATAATGATACTATAGCAGAAAATATCAAAAGCATATTATAAGTTTCCAACATTCTATTGATAAATTGCTGTATAACATATGGTATATCAAATTTCAAAAATACCTTCATTAAAATAAATAACGTATTTAATATTAATGATAATGCAAATATAACTATCATACCTTTGGAAGCATGTGAAATATCAGCAGGACTTAATTCCATATGTGAAGCTATAGAAATAGACAAATACAAAAATATCCAAAATGTTATATTTTTAAAAGAAGAATATTCTATTACATTTTTTATTATATTAACAAAAATATTATAGCTATATACGAATATATTTGATATTGTGTAATAGAAAATAGATAACATATCTGAATTTAGTACTTGCTTATACTGTAAATTTGGTATTTGAAATATATTGCTTTTCAATTCTGGAGCTAATATTATAAATAGTATATAAACTATTAAAGTACCGATAATAATTGGTCCTACCCCTATAAAGAAATTTCCCATTTGCTGATACCAACTTCTAGAATCATAACTATGCAGAACATAGCCTATAGTGTCTGATTTTGTATTAAATAATTTTATATCATTAATTTTATGTTTGAAAAGAAGACAAAACAATGCATGAGAAAGTTCATGTATTGGTGTCCCTATCCAGCCCGTAATATAAACTTCTGTTTTTGAACCTAAAGTTTTGGCAAATATTCTTCTTGTTATAGAAGATAATACATATAGAATAAATCCAAATATTATAATAGTTCCGAATAATCTAAATAAATCTATTATAGTTTTAGATAGAATAATTATTATAAAATAAAAAAAATCTTTTATCATTTTTTCATCCGTGCTTTCATTTATCGGAAGAAAATAGCCTTTAATTTACTTTTGATTCATAAAATTCAATCAAAATAAGCACTTGAAAAAATAGAATTTCTATTATAAACTATTACAATAATTATATAAAAAATATATAATTACTATTACATTATTAAATAAAATTTGTTTTGTATTATATTATAATAAGTGGAGAAGAAATGAAAAGAATAGTATTACTTATGCTTCTGATATTAAATTCAATTGTTTTTGCTATAGATGATATAGTAGATAAAGACAATATGCATAATTTAATAGAAGGAGTAACATCAACAAGATTTGGTTCTGACAGAGCCAGCACTATATATGATTTTGCTCCGCTTATGAATCATAATACACCTTTTAAATTAGGGGTGGCAATATTAGATTTATCTCATATAGTTGATAATAGCTATTTAAATCCTGATGGTAAGAGGAAATTAGCATTTATACCAAAAGCCTTTGTAGGTTTAAGTTATGGAATATTTGCTTTTGGATATCAATTCAATTTATATAATGACCTTACAGAAAAAAATAGACCTGTAGCACATAGCCATTCATTTTCATTTGGTTTTGCCACTCAAAAATATCGTTTATCTTTACCTTTCTCGTTTTCTTTCGGAAATCCTAGATATTATGGCGGAAAAGTAACATTGAGTACAACTCCTAAATTTTCATTTATGTTCAAAAGTGGACTGTTAGATGAGTTTACAATGTCACTTCATTATGGTATACAGCTTTCAACTGTTACAAATAATGTAGGAGGTACTAGTATAGCACCTATGGTAATTGGAGGATCTTTATACGGAAGTATTATGCTTACAAGATTCGATAATTATCCTGTACAAATTAGTTTACCTGTTAAATTAGCATTTTATTATGGTATAGGAGCCAGATGGGCTACTATAGATGCGGGGTATGCTGATGATGCTTTACTTAATTATTTATATGATGATAATGGTGGAAGATCCACTGATAGTATGTATTTCTATGTATCATTACCCGCTAAATTTGAAGCTAAGTTAGGAGCTATATACACTTATATTATGCCTAGACTTATGTTTGAAGGTAAAATATATAAAACCGATGGAGAATATAATTTGCATTATGGTGCTGAAGGTGAAATGCAAATCACATTAGTAGAAAATATCACATTTGGTTTAACTATTTTTGCTGAAGGTCAGGGAATAATGAGAAAAAGTAGTAATTTTGAAATAAAAAATGCATTTGGCGGCGGATTAGATGTTTGGGGAATTTTTAGATATTAAAATTTAAAAATCTATATATAAAGAAATTAATAAATAAATTCTCTATATAAACGCATGCTGAAGAATATTAACACTTATAATTAAAATTCATATATACTATTCGCTTTATTTATAAATTTATTATAAGTATGCTACAAGAATTCTAATAACACTTTGATAGGCATGCTATTTCTATAAAAGCTATAAATAAAAAATAAATTTTTTATTTTTAAATAAGATTAAATAATATATAGAGTGGAAATTAGAATAAAGTAAAAAATTTAATTTTTTCTAATACCCCACCCCTTATTTTTTATTGCTTAATTATGATTATTTATTTAAAAATTATTTTCTGCTTTATTATAAATTTCAGCACCCACCCAAGTTTTATTTAAATTTTTTGCTTCATTACCGCACGTATAATCAAACAAAAAACATAAGTTTAATTATAAAATAAAATTTTAAATATATATAATAATCTATTTAGCGTGCGTTAATAATTTTCAATCTTAATTTCATATTATTTTAGTGAGATATAAAATTATCATTTTTTAGTATATTCTAACAAAAATACTGCTGTATATATTTGCATTTTTCTTTTATATAGTGTATACATAATATATGTAAGAGTAAGAATAATATTTTTGAATTATAAATTTTATTTTTCACATTAAAATATATTTTAATTAAATTGATTTAAAGGATAGAGGTTATTATGTCAGAAAAGCAATTCAAACCAAAAACCAAAGAAGAATTAAAAAAATTAGTAGAAGATGAAAATATTAATCTTGGCAGTATTGATACAAGTTTAATAACTGATATGAGTGAATTATTTCTTAATAGTAGAAGAAAAGATTTCTCAGGTATAGAAACTTGGGATGTATCTAATGTTAAAAATATGAGCAGTATGTTTAAAGAATGCAAGAAATTTAATCAGCCTTTAAATAATTGGAATACTTCTAATGTTAAAAATATGAGCAGTATGTTTAAAGAATGCAGCGAATTTAATCAGCCTTTAAATAATTGGGATACTTCAAATGTAACAAATATGAGAAATATGTTTG
>NZ_JARHYI010000149.1 GCF_029258575.1 Brachyspira sp.
ATCCTCTTTTTGTACCGTATTTTTCAGCACTTGTTTCATCAGGCCAGTCTTTATATGTTTTTCCTCTTGCTGCATTCTGATAAAAATAATCATCAAAATGTATTCCATCAATATCATAATTTTCAACTACTTCTATTACAGAGTCCTTTATATATTTTGCACTGATAGGCTCTCCTGGGTCCAGATAAAGTCTATTATCATACCAATATATAGGTTTTAAATTATTTGAAACATAAGTATGAATGAAATTCTTTTCGGCAAATTGTTCTTGATAGCTTTTATTTTTATTGTAGTTTAATGACATTCTGTACGGATTAAACCAGGCATGAACTTCTAAATTTCTTTTATGAGCTTCTTCAATAATAAATTCAAGCATATCAGTTTTGAAAGGATAATCATCTCTTTCATTAGTTGGATTAGAACCAAAGAAATACCTTGTTGTAGGATTTATTTTTGATGGAAATATTACTCCTGCATCTGGTTTTACTTGAATAAATATAGCATTAAAATTATTATTATATAATGTATCTAAATGTTTTATAATAAGTTTTTTTTGTTCTGATTCGCTTCCTCCTTTAAGAGGCCAATCAATATTTACAATTGAAGAAATCCATGCAGCTCTAAATTCCCTGTAAATAGGATTGCTACTTCTATCTTCATTGATATTTTTTGCAAGCATTTTTCTTACATTATTTGGTATAATAATATTCAAAGTTTGACATGATGATATTAGTAGTATAGTTAAAGATATTGTGATAATGATTTTCTTCATAGTTTTATTTTAATTATTTATATATAATTTTGAAGATTATATATTCAATAATAATAACAGTCAATATCTAACATATTATTGATTTTATATATTGATATGTATTATATAAAAATGTGAAATAATATTATTTAATTTGTGTTTCAAGAACGAATTTTTTACCGCTTCCATACTCTAATGAAAATTCGCTTCCATTTCCATTAAGAGTTTTTATATAAATAGTAGAATTTTCAAAGTTAACATAATTATTTTGATGAGTGTAAATTTTAGTATTTTCTATAGCTCCCAAAAGAATATCATTTTCTCCAATCTTAAAATCATTTTCTTCAGAACATAAAAGCATAGTGCCATCACAACATCCGCAGGATATATGAAATATTATATTTCCATTTTCTTCTTTCAATTCTTTTATTAATTCTACAGTATTATCATCTGCTATAATTTTTATTTTATTATCATTTATATTATCACTCATAAATGAACTCTCTATAATTATATTTAATATTATTTAGGATTACATTAATAATATTAATGCAATCCTAAAAACATTTTAATTATTAATTTATATTAGAAGAAACCTAATTTTTTAGGAGAATAACTTACCAAAATATTTTTTGTTTGCTGATAATGATTAAGCATCATTTTATGAGTTTCTCTTCCTATACCTGATTGTTTATATCCTCCGAATGCCGCATGAGCAGGATAAGTATGATAACAGTTAGTCCAAACTCTTCCAGCTTTAATATCTCTTCCAAAACGATATGCTTTATTTATATTACGTGTCCAAATACCAGCACCAAGTCCGTACATAGTGTCATTAGCTATTTCTAATGCTTCTTCATAAGTTTTGAATGTAGTTACAGATAAAACAGGTCCGAAAATTTCTTCTCTGAAAATCCTCATACTGTTATTACCTTTAAATATTGTAGGCTGTACATAGAATCCATTAGCTAATTCTCCTCCCAACATATTTCTTTCGCCGCCTATTAAAACTTCAGCACCTTCTTCTTTACCTATTTTTAAGTATTCAGTAATTTTATTTATTTGATCTTCACTTGCCTGAGCTCCCATCATAGTATCAATATCTAGAGGATTTCCAATTTTTATAGCTTTTACTCTTTCTAGAACTCTAGCCATAAATTTATCGTATATCTTTTCATGTATTAATGCTCTTGAAGGGCAGGTACAAACTTCCCCCTGATTGAATGCAAATAGAACAAGTCCTTCAATAGCTTTATCTAAAAAATCATCATCAGTATCCATTACATCTTCAAAGAATATATTAGGAGATTTTCCTCCAAGCTCTAATGTTACAGGAATAATATTTTCTGTAGCAAATTGCATTATCTGTCTTCCTACACTTGTAGAACCAGTGAATGCTACTTTAGAAATTTTAGGGCTTGTAGCCAATTTCTTACCAATTTTTCCGCCACTTCCATTAACAACATTCAAAACACCTTTAGGTATTAAATCTCCTATAACTTCCATGAGAACAAGAATACTTGCAGGAGTAGGACTTGCAGGTTTTAATACTATGCAGTTTCCAGCAGCCATGGCAGGTGCTATTTTCCAAGCAGCCATAAGTAAAGGGAAATTCCAAGGTATAATTTGTCCTACCACTCCCAATGGTTCATGAAAATGATATGCTACTGTATCATTATCAATTTCACTTATAGTTCCTTCCTGAGTTCTTATTGCACTTGCAAAATATCTGAAATGATCTGCAGATAGAGGTATATCAGCATTTAAAGTTTCTCTTATAGGTTTTCCATTATCCCAAGTTTCAGCATAGGCTAATAATTCTAAATTTTCTTCTATTCTTTCAGCTATCTTTATTAAAATATTAGCTCTTTCTGTAGGAGAAGTTTTTGCCCAAGCATCTTTGGCGATATGGGCAGCATCAAGAGCTAAATCTATATCTTCATCACTGGACAAAGGTACTTTATTTATAACTATACCATTTATAGGACTTATATTATCTATGTATTTACAACTTTTAGGTGCTACCCATTCTCCTCCTATATAATTTTCATATTGTTTTTTGAACACATTTGAAAATTCCCTGTATTTACTCATGACTATAACCTCCCTTTTTATTTCTTATATAATTAATAGTATATAAAATAAATGTTCTTATTCAAGTTCATTTGAACATTATTTTAAAAAATCAAAAATGATTATAAGTTTTATTATTTATCTTTTAAATTTTAATGTTCTTGTTTTGTCTTTTATTTATTATATTAATATTTAATGATATTATGTATGTTTTTATTAATAACTTGACAATAAATAGCTTTTTGTATATATTTTCAGAATGCTTAGCGATATATTTATAGATATACAAAAAAATAAGAAAGAATGGCTTAAAAGCAAAGAGGGTAATGAATTTGAGGATAGATTTGAAGCCTCTTTAAAAAAATATTGCTTTAATAGAAGAATGTCATCTGATAAAGAAATTAAAGATATACTTTCAAATATAAAAAATGATATTTTAAATAAAAGCTCTGATAAAATCATAGATAATATTTATGCAATTGCAGATAAGAGTATGGAAAATTGTTTTGTATGTCAGCCCTATGGCAGTCAGAATTTTCCAGACTTTTTAATATTTACAGCTAAAAAAATTATGGCTATAGAGATAAAATATAGTAGCGGAAAATCATCAAGTCCTATGTGGAACAGCAATCTTCCAAAATCTAATGCCATTTATATATTTGGTTCTTACGGCAGGGGAGATGTTACTTTCTTTATAGGTGATGATGTACTTCCTATGAATGAGCGTAATGAACTAATAGCATTTTTTGAAGAGATAAAAAAGCTTGAAGATAATTTTAAAAGCAAAATGAAAAAAGAAAGTAAGAGTAATTTATTTGCATATAAATTCGATAGAGGATTTAATGTTTATGTAAGACGTGCTTATGAGCAGAATAAAACTATAAATGAGAATGCTAATATAGATTATTTTATTCATGAAGATAGAATAAAATGCGAAAATAATGTAATAGAGTTTTGTAAGAATTTATAAATAAGTGAAAAATATAGTTATTGAATTGAGAGATAAATATGTATAAGGAATACTCTAAAGAAAGTATTAATTATCTTAAAAATACAGATATAGAAAAAAGAAAAAGATTAGGGCAGTACTTCACTCCGAAAAGTATAAGAGATTTGCTTTTATCTCAATTAATATCTATTTCTCAAAAAAAAGATAATGTAAAAATACTTGATCCAGCTTGCGGAAGCGGAGAGTTTCTTTTATCATGCAATGAATATTTTAATAGTCCTTATTTGTACGGATTTGATATTGATAATAAATTAGCAGATATATCAAAAAAATTAGTAAATAATGCCGATATAAAATGTTTGGATACTTTGAAATTTGATACTGAAAGCTCTATTAAATATGATTATGTGATAGGCAATCCTCCTTATTTTGAATTCAAGCCCGATAAAGAACTTAAGAAAAAACATGATGATATAATAAACGGCAGAGTTAATATATTTTCTATATTTATAAAATTAGGTTTAGAACTTCTTAAAGATGAAGGGTATTTGGCTTATATTGTGCCTCCTTCTATGAATAACGGGGCTTTTTTTAGTAAATTAAGAGAATATATAATAAAGCATAGCAATGTAGAATATTTGCATATAGTTGATGGTTCTGATAATTTTTATATGGCTAATCAAAAAGTTATGCTTTTAATACTAAAAAAAATAAATAATCATAAAAATAAAAAATATATATTCTCAAAAAATGATATTACAATATTTACAGAGGATAAAACTTTTTTGAATAAAGCTTATAAAGATACTGTAAGCTTAAAAGAAATAGGTTATGAGGTTAAGACTGGAAGTATTGCTTGGAATAAATATAAAGAAAATCTTACTGATGATAAAAATAATTCTATACCTTTAATATATTCTTCTAATATAGTTGATGGAAAAATATTAATGCCTAATAAAAGAAAACTTCAGTATATAAGAAATATTTCTCAAGATTTAATAATAAAAAATAATGTTATAGCAGTTAATAGGGTTACAGGCTCTCATAAAAACATTAATATAAAATCTGCAATAGTAAGAGAGAAAGAATTTGTATGCGAAAATCATGTCAATATTATATATCCTTTAAGTAGTTACAATAAAGATTATAGTTTAGAATATATTTATAATGCTTTAAATGATGAAACAAATATAAAGGTATTAAGTCTTATAACAGGAAACACTCAGGTATCAAAAACTGAACTTGAAAGACTGCTTCCTATAAAGATTATTAATAAGGTATAATATCATGAAATATAAGACAAGCTATAAATTCTGATTATTAGATTATATAAAAGATAAAAATATAAATAAAAAACTTCTTGATGGAGAAATAAGATTATCGAAGAGCTGAAAGCATTATGGGGGAGGAAAGAAAGCGGAAAAGAAATAGGCATACTATTAGACAGTATTTTTGATGTAGCAGGCGGATATATAGACTTAC